>JBIIWE010000375.1:0-3458 GCA_044339075.1 Daejeonella sp.
ATCCGATGTCAAAAAACCGGATTGGACCTGGTACGCTACCGGTCCGGTTAATGGAATACAACTGAGCTCAAAAAAATACAATGGCCGATTGGTAATACCGAGTGACCATATAGAAGCCGGAACCAAGAAGTATTATTCGCATACCATACATTCTGATGATGGCGGCATCACCTGGGAACTTGGTGGCACTACTCCTACAGACCAGGTGAATGAATGTACTGTGGCAGAGCTTCCCGGAGGTGAACTTCTGCTGAATATGCGGAACTACAATTCATTTCGGGTTCGCCAGACCTCAACAAGCAAAGATGGCGGAGAAACCTGGTCTGAATTAAAAGCAGATAATATACTGATCGAACCCATCTGTCAGGCCAGTATGATCTGGTACGATAAAAAGGGAAGAAAACCCTTTCTTGCCTTTTCAAACCCAGCAAGTACAAATTCAAGAAGCAATATGACCGTAAGGATCTCTACTGACAAGGGCAGGACATGGAAATTGAAGAATGTATTGCATAAAGGCCCTTCGGCTTATTCTAACCTGGTGGTTCTTCCCAACTCAAATCTTGCTTGTTTTTATGAAGCAGGAATCAAATCACCTTATGAAGGAATTGTATTTCAAGAGCTAGACTTTAGAGATTTCAAATAAAGAATATCACAAGCATTTAAATGCCATCGTGAAAAATTTTCTTTTTAGATCATTTATACGGCTAAGCGAAATAAAGAATAATTCCTACCTTATAAATCAATCAGAGATATTTTAATATGAATCCGAAAATCAATCCAACAAGGACTATAATTTTAATATTTGTTCTTTGTTTGTACCTGTTTGCTGACTTATCGGCACAAACCAGATTTCACCAATTTAATCCATTGCCACAACAATGGGATGAGGCTATGCCCCTGGGAAACGGCATGATAGGATCGCTGGTTTGGGAGAAGGACAAAACGCTACGCTTTGCATTAGACCGTGCCGACCTATGGGATAGCCGGCCGATGAAAGGCCTACATCGTAAAGAGTTCAGCTATCAATGGATTGTAGAACAAAGACTGAATAATAATTATAAACCGGTTCAGGAATATTTTGATCATCCCTATGACAGGGAGCCGGCCCCAACCAAAATTCCAGGAGCGGCTCTGGAATTTAAATTTACAAAAGGCCTGATCCTTGCTGATGCTAAATTGAATCTCGATGAAGCTACTTCCGAAATCAGCTGGAAGAATGGCACCCGTCTGACTTCATTTGTGCATGCTGTAAATCCTGTTGGATGGTTTAAGTTTGAAAACCTCCCTGATAATTTCAATATCGAATTAATTCCACCTTCCTATCAAGCTGCCGTAAAGGTAAGTGGAGATCCTGTTGGCGGAGATGATCTGGGCCGTTTGGGATATGAACAAGGTACTGTTACTAAAAATAATAACAATATCACCTATCATCAAAAAGGCTGGGGAGATTTCTCATATGATGTGATCGTGACCTGGAAAAAAGTAAATGCCAACACGGTAGAAGGTATCTGGACCATCCGCAGTAATCCGGATGTTTTCAAAAGTAATCTGGATCTAAAAGAACTCCAAATTTTGCTGAATACCGGTTTTGACCAGAACAGAAAAAGTCATCTGGCATGGTGGTCAGCATTCTGGGCTAAATCTGACTTAACAGTTCCTGACCAAACACTTCAGCATCAATGGGAGATGGAGCAATATAAATTTGGATCTACTGCCCGTCAAAATGCACCACCGATATCCTTACAAGCAATTTGGTCGGCCGATAATGGCAGAATACCCCCCTGGAAAGGCGATTTTCACCATGACCTGAATACCCAGCTGAGTTATTGGCCCTCTTATAGCGGAAATCACCTGGAGGAGGCCATGGCCTATCTAGATCATTTCGAAACCAATAAAGAGAACTATAAACGCTATACAAAACAGTTTTTCGGAAAAGAAGGAATTGCTGTGCCCGGAGTAACCACCCTAGATGGAACAGAAATGGGAGGCTGGATCCAGTATTCGCTATCCCCAACAGTTTCTGCCTGGATATCACAGCATTATTATCTGCAATGGCGCTACAGTATGGATAGCGTTTTCTTAAAAAACAAAGCCTATCCCTGGATAAAATCAACAGCCCAATTTTTAGAACAAATTTCAGTTTTAGATCCTGAGACAGGCAAGAGGAAACTCGTGATCAGCTCAAGCCCTGAGATCAATGACAATGATATCAGTGCCTGGTTCACAAAAACCACCAATTACGACCTATCGCTCATGCAGTTTAATTTTAAAACTGCTGCGGACTTGGCACGGGAACTAAATCTGATGGAAGAAGCCAGTCATTGGCAGGAAATTTATGAGCAATTACCCGGTCTTGCGCTTTCAAAAAATAAGGAACTAATGATTGCTCCCGACTATCCCTATGCTGCATCGCATCGTCATTTTTCAAATACCATGGCAATCCATCCCCTTGGCTTGATCAAATGGGAAGATTCCGAAGAGTCAAAAAATATTATCCGTTCTAGTATAAAATTATTGGATTCTGTGGGACCAAAAATGTGGTGCGGTTATTCTTATGCCTGGCTGGGCAATTTGAAGGCAAGAGCAAAGGACGGTGAAGGCGCTGCAAAGGCACTCAACATTTTCTCCACAGCATTTTGCTCCAGCAATAGCTTCCATTTAAATGGAGATCAGACCAAATCAGGCTATTCTGACTTTGTTTACAGGCCATTCACGCTGGAAGGCAATTTTGCTTTCGCAGCCGGATTACAGGAAATGCTAATCCAGTCTCATGCCGGATTTTTGGAGATATTTCCTGCAATACCAGCAGATTGGGGTTCAGCTTCATTCAAAACTATGAGAGCTGAAGGTGCATTCCTAGTCAGTGCTAAAAAGGCAAATGGAAAAGTTGAAACATTAAACATTCATTCCGAGAAAGGTGGAAGCTTGAAAGTAAAATCACCTTTCGGGAAATTTGAACAAAAAATTAACGGAAAAGTAAAGATCAGTCAGTCTGAATCAGGATTTATCCAGATAGATTTTGAGCCAAACAGCAGCATTGATTTGAAAGGAATATAATCGAAAAAGCAAAAAAAGGCTCTAAAATTTTAGAGCCCTTTTTCATTTAATTCTGAAAATCAACAGACATTATTTAAATTTTGAGAATGCTGTAGGTTGCATGTATACAGATTCTACCTTTTCTACAAGTTTACCATTTACCTCAGACGCGGTGCTTGCCTTTATCCAATTAGGATCTTTGCGGAAATTCTCCCATGATAATCGTGCGGCATCCTCATTCTTATAGGCAAGGAAATAAAGTAATTTAGCTTGTACTGAAGAATCACTTTCAATAGTTGTAAAATATGCGATGTTATCCATACCATTATTCTTGAAGATCTTCATCGTATGATCTCTGAAACGGGATTCAAGATTTTGAATTTTTCCAGGCATGGCAGTATAGATACGCATTTCAAAAGTGC
>JBIIWE010000376.1:0-3448 GCA_044339075.1 Daejeonella sp.
ATGCTGTGGAGGTTGCCGAGATCGATAAAGTGGTTGCAGCAGATTATTTAGGATGGGGATGCGGGTTAGCCTTCATGCTTGGTAGGTTTATCGGAGTGTTCTTCATGAGATTTATTGCATCTGAACGTCTACTGGCGATATATTCGGTTTTGTGTATCCTGTTATGTCTTCCAGCAATCTTTATGCATGGATTCATTGCCATATATTCAGTAATTGGCATCTCTTTTTTCATGTCGATCATGTTCCCAACAATCTTTTCGCTCGGAATTAAAGGTCTTGGGAAAGATACCGAATACGGCAGCAGTTTAATAGTGATGGCCATCGTTGGCGGTGCAGTTTTACCCTTGATCTTCGGATATATTTCTGATTTAACGGGCAGTCTTCAATTTGGCCATGTAGTAAGTTTGGTCTGCTTTATGGTGACCCTTGCATTTGCATTAAAAGGCCATAAAATAGTTAAAAACAAAATTTCTAATGGATAGATATTGCCTAACCTTAGACCTGAAGGATGATCCTATACTGATCGCAGAATATGAAGCCTGGCATCAGAAAGTCTGGCCGGAGATTATTGAAAGTATCCGTAGCTCAGGAATTGAAAACATGCAGATCTATCGCTTTTCCAACAGACTTTTTATGATCATGGAGGTCAATAAAAAGTTTAGTTTTGAGAAAAAAGGAGTAGCCGATGCCGGAAATGCAAAGGTTAAGGAATGGGAAGAGCTCATGAGGAATTATCAACAGGCCATTCCCGGGGTAAAAGGAGGTGAGAAATGGGTGCTGATGAATAAAATATTTGATATATAATTTGCAATGAATACGAATTTCGAAAAGAGCAATAATCATCGGTTTTTACAGATCCATCCACTGGATAATGTACTAGTCGCTTTACGGGATATGAATATAGGAGAGGAGATTCTGTTTGACAATCAGCTAATTAGGTTGAGCACAGATGTTTCCGCAAAGCATAAATTTGCATTGATTCCATTCAAAGAAGAAGATAAGATCTACATGTATGGAGTATTGGTTGGCCGCGCCAGCAAGTCAATTGCACTGGGAGAAGCAATCACAACTCAGAATATGTACCATGCATCCAGTGATTTTGTGCTGGGCGAGCGCAAATTGGACTGGCATAAGCCGGATGTTTCAGCATTTGAAGGCAAAACCTTTAATGGCTTTCATCGTGCGGATGGTTCAGTTGGGACTTCAAATTACTGGCTGGTTATCCCATTGGTATTTTGTGAAAACCGTAATGTGAATGTCCTGAAAGAGGCTTTGGATGAGAAATTGGGCTATAAAAAGGCGAAAAGCTATGAAAATGAAGTCGAAAGCCTTATTTCATTATATAAAACCGGAAAATCAACAGAAGAAATTCTGAATGCCGACCTGCAATCCACGCCGGAAGGAGCAGAGAAGACCAGGTTATTCCCAAATATCGACGGAATTAAATTTCTTACCCATGATATGGGATGCGGTGGAACCAAGCAGGATTCAGATACGCTATGTGGATTGATTGCCGGTTATATTACCCATCCTAATGTAGCAGGGGCGACTATTTTAAGTCTGGGTTGCCAGCATTCACAGATCAGTACATTGCAAAATGAGATCGGCAAACGGGATAGTGCATTTAGCAAACCACTTGCAATTTTGGAACAACAAGATCTAGGTACCGAAACAAACCTAATGCAGGAGGCGCTGAAACGTACTTTCGCTGGTCTGGTTGATGCGAATAAGACTGTCCGCAAGCCGGCGCCACTTTCAAAATTATGCATCGGACTCGAATGTGGTGGCTCCGATGGTTTTTCAGGGATTTCGGCCAATCCGGCACTGGGTTATCTCTCCGATATTCTTGTTTCCCTTGGAGGATCAGTGGTATTATCTGAATTCCCGGAATTGTGCGGGGTGGAGCAGGAGCTGAGCGACCGTTGTGTGGATGAGGATACCGCCAACCGTTTTATGCATTTAATGCGGACGTATAACGCAAGAGCCGAAGCCGATGGCTCAGGTTTCTATGCCAATCCTTCTCCGGGAAATATCCGGGACGGATTGATCACAGATGCCATGAAATCTGCAGGAGCGGCTAAAAAAGGAGGTTCCTCTCCGGTCACAGCAGTTCTTGATTATCCAGAAAAAGTAAGTAAAAAGGGTTTGAACCTCCTTTGTACTCCAGGTAGTGATGTGGAAAGTACCACTGCAGAAGTGGCTTCAGGTACGAATATCGTTTTGTTTACTACCGGACTGGGTACTCCTACAGGAAATCCGGTCGCACCCGTAATCAAGTTGAGTACCAACACAAAAACATTTTTAAAAATGCCGGATATTATCGATATTAACTGCGGAACAATCATCGACGGTTCAGAAACAATACAAGAGAACGCACATCGAATTTTGGACTATGTGATTAGTGTGGCAAATGGTGAAGCTCAGCCTAAAGCTGTTCAACTGGGGCAAGATGATTTTATCCCATGGAAACGTGGTGTATCACTTTAGTAATTTTTTTAATAGATAAATATATGTTTAGTTTAAAAGGAAAAACCGCCGTAATTACTGGTGGTGGCAGTGGTATCGGAAGAGGTATCGCTAAAGTATTTGCAGCGCAGGGTGCCGATGTTAAAATTCTGGAACTTAATCAGGATGCAGGTCTTGCTGTTTGCAATGAGATCATCGAAGCAGGTGGATCAGCATCTGTTCACGGATGCGATGTATCAAAGCAGGCAGACGTTGTTTCATTATTCAATAGTATCGGGAGGATCGATATTCTTGTTAATAATGCAGGTATTGCTCATGTGGGCAGAGCCGACACAACCTCAGAAGCAGACATGGATAGAATTTACAATGTGAATGTAAAGGGTGCCTACAACTGTCTTTTTGCCGCTATTCCTTTGATGAAGAAAAATGGTGGTGGTGTCATCCTGAACCTGGCTTCTATTGTTGCTATTGTAGGTGTAGCTGATCGTTTTGCTTATTCTATGAGTAAAGGTGCCATTTATGCGATGACCCTTTCTGTAGCGAAAGATTACTTGGCTGATCATATTCGTTGTAATAGCATATCTCCTGCACGTGTTCATACACCTTTTGTGGATGGATTTATTGCTAAGAACTATCCTGGTCAGGAGAAAGAAATGTTCGAGAAACTTTCTAAAAGTCAGCCGATAGGCAGAATGGCAACTCCGGAAGATATTGCGGCAATTGCCTTGTACTTATGCGCAGATGAATCCAGCTTTGTAACCGGAAATGATTATCCGATCGACGGGGGCTTCATTAAATTGAATAGTTAATACCTGTTCAATTTAAATTAAGGGGTATTTGACCCCAATTAAACGATTGTCAAACTAAAAAATATATAAATACAATGAAATTAATCAGGTGGGGAAAACCCGGACAGGAAAAAACAGGAGTAATTATCAATGAGGTAAAATACGATACTTCAGCTTTTGGAGAAGACTACAAT
>JBIIWE010000377.1:0-3434 GCA_044339075.1 Daejeonella sp.
GGAATATTCTGTTGATTCTATTTCCTTAAGTCCGGTTGTAAATGAAGAACATGCCAAAATTGTTATTAATGGAATCAAGGTTCCTGCACAGAATTCTGGCATTAAAATACCACTTACAGTGGGTAGGAATAGGATAGAAATAATTGTTTTAGCACAGGATGGAATTAAAAAGCAGATTTACAATTTAGTTTTAAACAGATCTGATGCTATATTCCCCTATCGTGAAAGTTTTATGACTGATACTGTCAAAGGACTTGTTTTTGGTGGAGCAACAAATACTGCTAGGTTAACTTCTGGTTCATTCGATGTATCAGGGAAAGGATACTTACAACTAAATAGAAATAGATTAAATGAGTCTGGGTTTGTTCATAATTCCCAAAAATTCCCTTCTGAAAAAGGTCTTTCGATCAGTTTTGAATACTTTACCTATGGTGGAACCGGAGGTGATGGTTTAAGCTTTTTTCTATTTGATGCAAAAGCAAGCTTTAAAATTGGAGCTTTTGGAGGATCTTTAGGCTATGCTCAGAATTCATCGAATTCGGGCCTCAATAGTGGTTTTATTGGTTTGGGTCTCGATGAATTTGGAGAGTTTAGTAATACATCATCCAATAAGCAGGGCGGTCCGGGTCGTAGAGCAAGTTCAGTGGTGATTCGTGGTGATGGAAATGGAATCGGGTCCGGGAATCCTTCCAGGAGTAATTATGAATACCTGACTGGTATGCAGACAAGAGATGCATCAGCAATGAAATTAGCAGGCGCGGGGAATATATTTTTCATATCGGGTATGCAGGATGGAAGAACAGCTCCCGGGGGTTCATTAGGTCCTGAAGAAACTGGCTATCGAAAGGTTAAAATGCAAATGTTGCCAAATGTCATTGGAAGTGGATTTGTAGTTAACGTTTGGATTACTGAGGGTTCAACAAGTGGTGCTATTGTTCATCATGTGATTAAAAACCATGTTTATATACCTACTGATGGTATTCCAGTTGATCTCAAATATGGATTTGCTGCAGGATCTGGAACCTCTACAAATTACCATGAGATTCGGAATCTGGAAATTACTCTTCCAATAGTGGATGCCACTTCTACTTTGCCAATTGTTGACATCGCCTCAGTAAATGATAATGTGATAAATAGTTCAGTTAATCCATTGCCAACAAATTTAATCACTCCAAATGGTGATGGGATCAACGATACATGGATTGTTCGAAACATTGAACTATTTCCAAATAATAAAGTAAGAATATTTAATTCCTCAGGCCGGGAAGTTTACGCGAAAAATAATTATAATAATGAATGGGATGGTAAGATGGCCGGAATTTCTCTTCCACTAGGGACCTATTATTATATTTTTGAAAAAGGAAATTCAGCAACTCCATATAAGGGTTATGTAACCATTCATCACTAGTTATTAGGCATTTCAGCAAGTTAAAGGACGTTATCGCCACCATTTTTAATTTCCAAACAGCCTATTGGGAATAAGAAATCACTCCCCTCAATACGGTATTGCTTAGAATCAAAAAATCTTACAGTTAAAATTTTATTTCATTGCTGTCCTGTTAAGTTAAGGAATAGTAAGAAATCTTCATTAACGCTTTCAAATGGGGTACAATATTTATAATAGTAAGCCCCTATAACCTATTTACCCTTTTCGCCGGGTGCACTCGGAGTCATTCACAGCCCGGGTTTAATCCCAAAGTCTAATGCTTGGAGGTTCTAAATAATTGAATTGAATCTGTTTTTTGATTTAACTGTGACTTGCGATGGGTAACAACCGTTCATAAATTACAGGTATTGCTGATTGCAGAGATCGGCCTCCTGGGATTTGGCAGTAAAGGCGCGCTTTATCCTTGCATTAACGATCATAAGTCACTGCCTTTAAGTAATCCGGAGAAGTGTTGCAGATCCATTCATATATTTCACTTCCATTAACACGGCTTGGATTACACCGAAAGGATAAAGAGTGGATTTACAACAAATACCGGGAAGCCGCGGCTGTTACTCACTGTTTCAGTTGTTTTTAAAGGAGTTCGTGGTCTCTCCGCCTTGGGCGGATCGGCATTGCTTCCTTTTCCAGCTGAAGGGAAAAGGAAGTGCCCTCTCCCGCGGCAAGAGCGGGATGATTTCAATTTTAATTGATGATTTATATTTTTATCCGGACACTAGTGATTTTATTTCATTGAATATTGTTTTGGATGCTTTTGCGCTTCCAGTAAAAACAAATATTCTCTGCGAGGAAAGTTTAAGATATTATTTGAAGGAATCGGCTTTCAATTTATTTTTCGTTTTTACTTTCATTAAAATGAGATAGAGGTTTACTAATTAAATAACAATTAATGATATTTTCTATCTTTTTTAACTATAAAGAAAATTTCATGATTTTAGAGTAGATATATCCTATGTTGCTTTTCAAATCAAAATATATCTGTAATGAATTTAACTATAGATTAATAAATAGTAACTTTTTTAATTATAAATACGTACACTGTTAAAAAAACGAAGGTTAAAGATAATTTCGGCCATTTAAGCTAATCTATTTCCTGTTTCAGTCAATTCATCCCAGTTGTAGGTTTATAATGGTAAATTATCTTACAAGAAGAGTTGTATTATTCATTGCCTTGTTGTGGGCCGGTACAGCTTTAGCTCAATTTCCTTATACTGAAAGTTTTAAAAAATCCTCGGCACCTAGTATTATTTTTGGAGGCACTCCCAACCCTGCATTTCTCACTTCAGCTAATGGGATTGATCTAGATGGCTCAGGCTATCTTCGTTTGACCAATAATTCTCTTAACCAAACAGGCTTTGTTCGTAGTACTCAATCATTTAATTCGGGTGATGGGCTGGACATAAGTTTTGAATATTTTACCTATGGAGGTTCGGGTGCAGATGGAATTACTTTTTTTCTTTTTGATACCAGCGCAGAAAGTACATTTAATATGGGTGGTTTTGGGGGTTCATTAGGATATGCACAACGTTCCGATCTTGGAGTAAAAGGCCTAAGTAAAGCTTATCTTGGGATTGCTTTTGATGAGTTTGGTAATTTTAGTAATCCTGTTCAGGGTAGAATCGGGGGGCCGGGACAAAGATCAAGTTCAGTAACAATAAGAGGAGATGGTGATGGCACGGGTTCTGTTCAGAATGGTTCAACTCTTCCAAATAGTAATTACGAGTTTTTGACCAATATCCAAACATCAAATACAGATGCCATGTCTGCCATTGGATTGAGCTCTGTATTTCAAATTTCCGGAAACCAAAGCGGGCGTACCGCTCCTGGTGGTTCTCTTGAGCCAAATGAGTCAGGATTCAGAAAAGCTCGAATTCTAGTAGAACCGAATGGTTTTGGCACAGGTTATAAGATCAATGTTTACCTGACTGAAAATACTGCCGGCACCTTGAAAACGCATAGAGTAGTAAATGATTTTAGTTATATTTCT
>JBIIWE010000534.1:0-3430 GCA_044339075.1 Daejeonella sp.
GAGACAGATTGGCTAAATATTTTGTTAAATAATGTTAATCCTTACTTTTTAAAATTTAAAAGGATAAATTTGCAACAATATGAAGATTAAAAATTTAGTGATTTTATCCTTTGTCATGATGTTCACTTTAGGCTCATGTGTTAAAAGTGATGATATTGATCCTTCAGTGCAGGCTGGATTAGATGATGCTTTGATTGTAAAATTTATCGCAAATAAAAATATTACAGCAATTAAGCATGCCAGTGGAATATATTATCAAATATTGAGCTCTGGCAGTGGATCAACAACATATTCTGCTTCAACTATTGTAACAGCCAAATATACTGGTAGGTTATTGGATGGAACAGTTTTCGATCAAACTACAACTCAGCCCCTTAATTTCCCGCTTGGAAATGTAATTGTAGGCTGGCAAATTGGTGTTCCTCTAATTAAAAAAGGTGGGAAGATCAGATTACTCATCCCTTCTGGTTATGGTTATGGACAAGGTGGTTCGGGAAAAATTCCATCCAACGCAGTTCTTGATTTTGATATAGAATTGGTTGATGTTCAATAATAAAAAGACGAAATGAAACAATTTTTCAACTATACATTCCCCGGATTTCTATTGCTAACTATCCTTTTCTCATGTCAAAAGGAATATGAAACCATTGATGTACTTGACGATAGAAATGTTCAGGAATATATCAAACTGAATAAAATTAATATGCAGGAATATCAGGGAACCGGCATTTATTATCAAGTTGTGACCCCTGGTACTGGTGCGGAAGTTCAATATTCAGACAGGATTCCAGCACTAATTACCATGCGATCTTTAGACGGAAAATATGTTTCGGTCGATACGTTTAGTATTGCCAATAGGTATTATAATTTTCTTGGATATTATAACCCAGAACCTATTCGCATAGGAGTAAAAGAAGTGTTGAAAAAGTCGAATGGTACAATAAGGATGATCATTCCTTCCCGTTTAGCTTTTGGAAGAAATGGATCAGGATCTATTCCTGGAAATGCATCTCTGGATATTACTGTTAGAGCTTTAGATATCTCAAAATTAGTTGAATATGAAGATTTTACGATTAAAAAATATCTGGAATCTAATTCCCTGACTGGGTTTACCAAAACTACGACTGGCTTGTATTATAAAATAGGACAGCCTGGAACTGGAAGCCCTATTACAACAGATTCTACAATTGTTGCAAATTATACGGGTAAATTGCTTAATGGAACTATATTCGATAGAGCTGTTGCTGGTAGTGAAGCAACTTTTACACTTAATTCTTTAGTTAAAGGTTGGCGTCAGGGTGTTCCCCTTATTAAACAAGGTGGGAGTATTCGTCTAATTGTTCCATCTTCATTAGGCTACGGTTTGGATGGCAGCTCACCTGCTATTCCTGCATTCTCAGTACTGGATTTTGATATTACGGTAACTGACGTAAAGTAATAATTCCTTCCGGATCAAGTCCGGAATGACAGGGATCAAGTCCGGAATGACACGATTAAAGTCCGGAATGACACGCTTTGCTTTTATTAAAAATTCATTTGTCAGTCCGGACTTGATCCGAACAACAATTTGCTACGAACTCCAATTTCGTCAGTCCGGACTTGATCCGAACAACAATTTGCTACGAACTCCAATTTCGTCAGTCCGGACTTGATCCGAACAACAATTTGCTACGAACTCCAATTTCGTCAGTCCGGACTTGATCCGAACAACAATCTGCTACGAACTCCAATTTCGTCAGTCCGGACTCGATCCGAACAACAATTTGCTACGAACTCCAATTTCGTCAGTCCGGACTCGATCCGGACCGGTCTAACTACTAATATAACTCTGCAACTGTTCTATCGTTTGTTTTTGGTCTTCAATTACAAATTTTACAAGGTCGCCAATCGAGATCATTCCGGCTACAATCCCATCTTCCACAATTGGTAAATGTCTGATATGGCGTTCGGTCATGATCTGCATGCAGTGGTCAATGCTTGTATTCATCTTAACTATTTCAAGTTTTGAAGTCATTACTTCCTGAATAATGGTCTCACTTGAAGCTTTTCCCTGTAAAATAATTTTGCGGGCGTAATCTCTTTCCGTAAATATTCCTTTAAGTTCAGGGCCTTCCATAACAAGTAAAGCACTGATGTTTTTATCCATCATTACTTGTAAAGCATCTAATACAGAAGTTTGAGGAGTAACCGAGTAAATGGATTTAGTTTTGTTTTGGATGATATTCTTTACAGTTTTCATATCAGAATACATTAGCTTAACTAAATATAAATAATTATTCTTTATTTCTATTGACAAAAAATTCGGTCTAAATTTAAGTTCTATTTTGCTACTTGAATACTTTCTGCTCCTTCATTAGGAAAGCCTATTAGGGTATGATTACTTTATATTAAAAATCTTACATGAAAATGATCATTAAAACCAAATCTAGGACGTAATTTGGTCTAAATTTTAAAGCAGATATAATTTGTTTTAAAAATAAATTCAGGGATAGCCCTTTTAAGCATATGAGCGGGAAAACCATATTAGTTTGGTTTAGAAAAGATTTACGAATTCACGACAATGAAATACTAACTGAAGCTGTTCGCAGAGGTCACAGTATCATTCCTGTATATTGTTTTGACCCCAGACAATTCGAGTTAACATCATTCAATACCAGCAAAACAGGTTTGATTCGTGCCAGATTTCTTCTGGAGAGTGTTGCTGATCTGAGAAGTTCCTTTCGGGCGGCAGGTGGTAATCTGATCATTCGTATAGGTAAGCCCGAATCTATCCTTCCCGAACTGGTCACTAAATATAAGGTTCATGAAGTTTATCATCATCGGGAAGTAGCATCTGAAGAAACTGGGGTTTCGACCTTAGTGGAGAATGCACTCTGGAAGTTGAAAATAAACTTAAAGCATTTTATAGGTCATACCCTCTATCATAAGGAGGACCTGCCGTTTCCAATCAATAATATTCCAGATGTATTTACAAGCTTCCGGAAAAAGGTTGAGCGTGATAGTTCAGTAAGAAGCTGTTTCGAAGCCCCGGGTGCTATGAGATTTCCTGAGAACATGGATGCTGGGGAACTTCCTAAATTATCTCAATTTGGGTTTACCGATACTGAATTTTTTGATGATCGATCGGTCATGAAATTTAAGGGGGGAGAAACTGAGGCGCTGAAAAGATTGCAAGATTATTTCTGGAATTCGAATGCGGTAAAAACATATAAACAAACCCGAAATGGTTTATTTGGAGCTGATTATTCTTCAAAATTCTCAGCCTGGATTGCCATGGGATGTCTCTCACCACGCGAAGTTTACTGGGAAATTAAAAAATACGAACAAGTACATGGGGCCGGCGACTCAACGTATAGCCTATTTCTTGAATTATTATGGAGAGATTATTTCCGTTATATGTTCAAAAAATATGGGAATAAGTTTTTCCAGA
>JBIIWE010000378.1:0-3418 GCA_044339075.1 Daejeonella sp.
TGGTAAGGCCAGACATCTTGCAGTGAATGCGAATGGAGATATCTATGTGAAGTTGACTTATAACCGTGCCATGAAGGGCTCCGGAGGTACAGTGGCTTTAAGAGATATCAATAAGGATGGACGGGCAGATTCGATCGTTTATTTTGGTGACTATACGGATGTAGGTAGCTCTGCCGTAGGTGTGACCATTCACAATGGTTATCTTTATACAAGTACTGTAAATCAGGTATTAAGAAATAAATTAAGTCCCGGGCAATTGGTTCCTGACAGTAAAACAGAGGTTGTTCTGACCGATCTTGACCCACATGTTGCAAAGAACTGGCATACCACTAAACCACTTGCCTTTGATAAAAAGGGATTCATGTATGTTCCTTTTGGATCACCATCAGATGCCGGACAGGATATGGCCAAATACGGACCGACCGGAATACCGGGTGGTAAAGGTTTGGATCCAACGCCTGAACGGATCAATCATGCCGGGATTTGGCGTTTTGATGCCAATAAAACTGGTCAAACTCAAAAGGACGGGTATAAATTTGCTACTGGAATCCGGAGTGTAGTAGGTATGACCTGGAACAATGCGGATGATCAATTGTATGCTGTGATGAATGGAATCGATAATTTCCGAACCCTTTATCCCGATCTATATACGGCATGGCAAGCCGCGGTTCTTCCCTCTGAACCTTTGCTGAAAGTTACTGAAGGGTCAGATTTTGGATGGCCTTATGCATATTATGATCAGTTGCTGAAAAAGAATGTGCTGCAGCCCGGATATGGTGGGGATGGTAAAATAATAGGCAGAGCAGCTGACTTCGATGTGCCGGCGATTGGTTTTCCTGGACACTGGGCACCAATGGATATTCTATTTTATCAGGGTAATCAGTTTCCAGATCGTTATAAAAAGGGTGCCTTCGTTGCTTTTCATGGTTCTACCGATCGATCGCCATATCCACAGGCCGGTTATATTGTTTGCTTTGTTCCGTTTGAAAACGGGCTGCCAAATGGTAATATGGAGGTTTTTGCGGATGGTTTTACCGGAGTTGATACAGTTGTGAATACGAGTGATGCCGTTTATCGGCCTATGGGACTCTCAACTGGTCCGGATGGCTCATTATACATTTCAGAATCTAATAAAGGAAAGATCTGGAGGGTGATGTACACAGGAGATAAAAAGAAATTCGGGGACGCGCAGCTTGCAAAGATGGAACTTCGTAAGGAGAGGTCTTATATCAAAACACCTGATGTTGTGAAAGATAATCTGCAGCGGGGAGATCGGCTTGCTGGTAGTATTTTATATACTACTTATTGCGCAAATTGTCACCAAAGCAATGGTAAGGGAGACGATAGCAGATTTCCTCCGCTTGCCGGATCGGATTGGGTAACAGGAGATAAAACTAGGCTGATCAATGCCATTCTTAATGGACTTGAAGGCGAAATTAAGGTGAATGGGCAAGCCTGGCAAGGTTTAATGCCTGCTCATTCCAAAATACTGGATGATCATGCAATTGCATCGATATCAACCTATATACGACAGAGTTTTGGCAATAAGGCTAGTGCAGTGAGTACTCTTGAAGTCAGTAAAATAAGAAATGTAACAAAACCATAATGGGTCTTTATTCAAGATAAAGGCTTAGTATATTTGTTAATACATCAGTTTTAAATAACAAAAATCAAACATAAAAAATGAAATCAACCATCTTAATAGGCTCTTTACTCGTTTTTGGATTAACTTCCTGCGTAGGCAATTTGACAACTGAATCAAAAAAAGTGATCTCTGAACGAAAAAATATTATGCCAGAAGGGTATAACCGTGGATTACCATTCACGCCCGGAATTCTGGT
This sequence comes from Daejeonella sp., assembly GCA_044339075.1. Lineage (GTDB taxonomy): Bacteria > Bacteroidota > Bacteroidia > Sphingobacteriales > Sphingobacteriaceae > Daejeonella. The sequence goes on from JBIIWE010000378.1 coordinate 1,842, forward strand.
TGATGGTACGCTTTATGTAGCCGGATTCAGCGGTGAAGATCCGAAGACCGGTGTTATTCCTGAAGAATTTGAGACTGAAGTGAAGCAGGTTTTAGACAAGATCGGTGTGATTTTAAAGGAAGCAGATATGGATTATAAGGATGTTGTTTCTGTTCAGGTATACCTGACAGATATGGAGCTTTTTGAACGTATGAATGTTGTTTATCGCACCTATTTTGATGAGCCACGTCCTACACGTTCTATAATGGGAATTAAAAGTCTGATTGGCCCCGCAAGAATTGAGATCACCGTAACTGCACGTAAATAAACGCCTAGGTAATAATTACAGGTCGTTTAAATCATGACGTACTAAATAGCAATTGATTAATAATTTAATAATTTATGAATATAGTAATATCCGATAATCCTGTCGAATTGGGAAAAGTGTCTGCAGCAGCTGCTGTAGAGGGAATAATTAATGCAATTAAGGAGAAAGGACAGGCGAATGTTATTCTTGCTACAGGTGCAAGCCAGTTTGAAACGTTAAAGAACCTGGTTGAAAATAAAACTATTGACTGGTCTAAGGTTGTGATGTTTCACCTCGATGAATACATAGGCCTTCCTGAAACAGCGCCTGCAAGTTTCAGGAAGTACTTGAAGGAACGTTTTTTAAATTTGGTAAGTCCGCTGAAAGCCAGTTATCTGGTTAATGGTGAAACAGATCCTGAAGGGGAATGTCAGCGTTTAAATCAAATTATCACAGAACACCCAATCGATGTGGCATTTGTTGGAATTGGTGAAAACGGGCATCTTGCTTTTAATGATCCTCCTGCTGATTTTGATACGGTCTCACCTTATATTGTTGTAGATCTGGATGAAAAATGTCGTTTGCAACAGTTTAATGAAGGATGGTTCCCCTCGCTGGCAGATGTTCCAAAGAAGGCAATAAGCATGTCGATCAAACAGATATGCAAATCAAAAATGATTATTTGTTCTGTACCAGATAGCAGAAAAGCGGAGGGTGTTAAAAATACCCTGGAGAATAAGGTAAGTAATAATGATCCTGCGAGTATTTTGCAGACACATGCGAACTGTTTATTCTTTCTGGATAAATCTTCTGCATCCTTGCTTTCAAAAAATTAGAATAAGCATTATATAATGTCGTCATGAAACGTAGAGACCTGATCAAATATTTATCTGTGGCACCCTTAGCAGGCGGACTAGCAGGTGTTCCATTAAATCCTGCAAGTGCTGCAAGCACTATTGTTAAGAGGGACCTGATCAAGGAATTAGGTTTGAGAACATTTATTAATGCCTATGGTGTATATACCACTCATACTGCTTCTTTGATGGCTGATGAGGTGCTGGAAGCAATAAATGGTGCTTCAAGAAAATATGTATTGTATAATGACCTGCAGGACAAGGTCGGTGAGAAGATCGCAGCCATGTGTCATGCTGAAGCCGCCATGGTTACTTCCGGTTGCTGGTCGGCCTTGGTGTTGGGAACTGCTGGGATCCTCACCGGAATGGATAAGACCAAAGTGGCTAGTTTACCTGATGTTACTGTTTTTGAACGCAATGAGGTGATCTTACAGAAA
>JBIIWE010000191.1:0-5376 GCA_044339075.1 Daejeonella sp.
GGAATGCCTTATGTATTTGATGATCTGTTAAGGCCATGGAATGATTGGTTTGAGGGTCGAGAATTATGGAACCGGGCAGCAAGTTTACCACCGGTAAATATTGTTGAGCAGGAAGATAAATACCTGGTTTCTCTTGCAGCACCAGGTATGAAAAGGGATGATTTCAAAATTGATCTGAGCGGGAATATGCTTACTATCAGTAGCGAAACTGAAGAAACAAAAGAAGAAAAAGAAAAAACTTTTACTCGTCAGGAGTATAATTACAAAGGTTTTAGTCGTAGTTTTTCCTTGCCTGAAGGTATCAATACTGAAAAGATAGAAGCAAAGTACGAAGACGGAGTATTGAAGATCACTCTACCCCGTACAGAGGAGTCTAAAACGAAATTAGGGAAAAACATTCCTATTAAATAATTAATTGGCCATGCGCTCCGATCTAAAACCGGAGCGCTGGTCTATATGTGACTAATGTATCGCCACATTTCATACAAGACATCATTTTCAGCATTCAATCATAATCTGCAGAATATTGTATAATCAGGCAATCCTGATTCTTAGCTATATATGAATTTGAATGTATACCCCGCCCAAGACAATAGATTATAACCACTTATTGTTTGATCTGTTCTCTAAATGAGTCTTTTTCCCAAAATCAGGCGCAAAACATTTTTTTTCGAATTTTAAAATTTCAACAGAATAAAACCAGATCTGAAAAATCCAGCCTAAGCTTTCCTAAATCTTGAGAAAATTAAAAAAATGTTGTTTAACTCTATGAAAACTGAACATCATTCAAACAGAGCAATTTCAGGATAGAAGATAAACAACAATTTTCTCAAATTTCTAAACAAATTTTGTCCTTTCATTCATGTATTGACAAAACAGGCACATGAGCGTGCAAGACTATCTTTCTCGACTTGCTGGTTTTTAAAATTTTATTGAAAATACTATGTTTCTTAGGAGTTACGATCAGCATCTCCAGCTTATTTTTATCAGCAAAGCTATTAATGCTTTCCTCAATCTTCTCTGACTTCACAAAATGATATTTGGGATTTAAGCCCCCCAGCTGATCATGCAGCCATCGGGTGGCACTTGCATTTTCAATATCAGATGTTTTACGATCGCCCGTATGAACATGCAAAATGTGAAGTTCAGAATTAAACTCCTTAACCAAATGCCTGATCTCCTCAACAGGAACAGTACCAGCTACATCCCTGAAATCACAGGCGAGACCTATTTTATGAAGTCTTCCAAATTTAACGTCCGATGGAACAACAATCAAAGGCCAGGATAAAGACCGGATAGCCTCAATTGTTCTACCACCAAACAGAAAACGGTCTGCCGCGTTGGTGCTCTCTGCTCCCATTACAACTGCATAAGTATCAACTGATCCACAATAAGACTTGATTCCTCCAACCACATCACCTGTCAAAACCCTGGTTCTTATCATTATTTTTTTAGGACTATCACGAAGAATTTTTGCCTTTAATTCTTTCAATTGCTTTTCGGCATTAGATATGGTCTCTTCAAAATGAAATGCTGGCGGAGGTACATCACTGTAAGCCATAGCAACCGGACAAACATGGATCAGTGATAAATTAATGCCTAACATTCCGGCCATTTTAGCGGCATAATTTACTGCATTCAGAGAAACATCTGAGAAATCGGTGGGTGCAAGTATTGTTTTCATATTGTGGGCTTAAACTGGTTTAATAATATTTTACTAGTGCAATCTGGTTATATGCCTTCAGCAGGTCTTTATCAACAAATTCCACATCTCCGCCATTTTCCAATACCTTTTCAATGACATCATCAACAATATCCAATGTATCAGCTTGCTTATCATATGGCTTATGGGCAAACTCTATTGAATCATTTTTCTTTGTGAATCTGGCGGCAACCATAAAATTCCGTTCCACCACTAACAAACGACCATGAAAATTATTAACAGCATTCCAAACGTTCTTTATTCCATAAACTAATTTTTTTTTATCAGCTGCCTTTTCCAGCTGTGCCAAAACAGCCTTTTGTTGTGTACGAAACCAGGAGGCAATGTAGGGTTGCATGATTACCCTTAGTTGGGCAAGGGTATGATCATCATAGTTGCCGCTTATGTATTTAAATACAGTGTCTGAATGTTTTGTATGCTTTTTAAAATGCCCCAATAACTTTTCAGTACCCATCACAAACAGCGGGTACTGGTGTTCTTTTAATACCTTATCCAATAAATTATCGGTATGCTGTAAAAATTTATCCCGTATAATTTGCCTTCGCTCTGACATATCAGAAAAATTTAAAACTTTTTCAGGTGCATCATTAACATGGGCGTAAACTGAACCTGGTGAAGCTAATTTTCCGAATTTTTCTGAATTTCCAAGGTATAGGTGACTTTCCTTCCCACTTAGAATAAGAAGCAAATACTTATGCAAATGCCTGTTAGAATAAACCAGATCACGTATTTCAAATGAACTATCGACCATGATTCGTTCATCTACCTTTGTATCCAGATAAATGACCTTTTCAAATACAGGCGATAAATAGATTGCAATACCTCGCTTCTTGGTCTTATAATCAAGCGCTTTGATAATCCTGTCAAGTTTTTGTATCAGGGGCAATACAATGCCAGACGAATAACTTTCATATAGTTCATATTTTATTTTGTCGGAAGCTATCTTTAGTGAATATTCCAACTCAGAAATCAGACTAAGCCGGGGCTCAAATGGTAAAATTATTGTCACTGACGGCCGGTAAGGAGATGCATGCATTACCTCTATTAAATCATCTGAAATAGCGTTCTTGAACTGGTTCATCTTAATTCCTTTAGATGATAAATTTAAATTGAGAAGCAAGGGTTAACTATGATATTCGTCATGTGAGTGAATGATTAATTCAGCGATTAGATCAATATTGATCATATAAACAATGTCTGATCTATTTGAAAAAACCCGAAACAGAAAGCATCGAATCTGCCTAATAGAAATTCAATGGTGAGTGATAAAGATGGGCTGAGTCAATGTTTTAATTAATATTTCTGCAGTGCTCTCATTAAAGAACTGGGAAAGTGCATTTCTGCTATAGGCGCCCATTACAATGAACATATTTTTTCGCCTGAAAAGAAAAGTCATCAACTCACTTTCAGTTTTTCCCTCAAGTGCAAGGAAATGAATATCAGAATAATGGTTTTTTAGCCATTCCTTTAATTTCTCTTTATCCCTGTGAGGCCAAATTCCATCCCTGTTTACCTGAACCACAGTAACTCTTTTATCAAAATATTCTGGAAACAGATAAGTAAATTGTTTAATGGCAAATACAGAGGATAAGGAGCCATTGTATGTGAAGACCAGTTCATCAATTTCATCAAAAGAAAGTGGTGAAATGATAACCGGACAATTAGCTTTATTAAGAATATTTTTTACAATTTCAGATGGTGCAGGTGATGAAAAACTACCTAATGACAATGCTGCGTCTACAACGATCATATCTGCAAAACGACTTTCAGAAATTAACACATCTACAGACACATCATGATCTGAATATACATCATTAATTACCTCATTGCTGATACAGCCTTCTCTGAAAAGGTGAATATTATTTTCAATGGTTTCTTTCTTAGTGGTATAATGGTTAGTATTGCCACCTCTTCCCGAATGTAGAGCAAATGCTCCCTCCTTTTTATTAACTACTAGTTTTTCATCCGCATCTGAGCCATCCAGAAATATCCCATATACTTTAGATTTTGAGAGTCTCGCCAGATAACATGCAAATTCATAAGACCCCTTATCAGGATTAAGAGCATTAACTGCTAATAAGATCATTTTCATCGCTTAATTTTTATTAAAAATAAGGATGAAAACAGGTGAATAACATGATGATAATCAGGCAACCTCCTGATTCCTGTTAGCCGGAAATTTGCAGGCACTTATTAAGTTTAAGATTTAAATGAAGATTGAAATCCTCAAATTTAAAACTGTTTCTTAAAAATTATTTATTAAATTATTGATTATCAATTATATATAAATCCATTCTCCAGGTCGGTGGCATCGTCTATATCATTTAGTTCTTCAAGCAAACCATAAGAAATCCCTAGTCTCACAAAATTATCCATGGTTTGTTGAGCAACCTTTTCAGAACTCCACTCCTTATTGACAAACAGATCTGGAATCATGGAAGTTAGTCCCAGCAAATAGTATCCTCCATCAATTGCAGGCCCTAAGACCGCAGAATTCTGATCAAGCATAATAATGGCGTCCTCAAGAATTTCAGTTTTGAGTTGAAAACAATCACTTCCTATGATCAAAACCTTTGTAAAACCAGCATCAAATAGATCCTTCATAGCGTAATACATCCGTTCACCAAGGTCATTCCCATTTTGCAAACGTTTTACATAGCCCTTATTATCCCAAATATCCTGATCACTGACTTCATCAGCATAGTAAACAAATTTGTTGCATTTTAAAGACTTTGTGATGTCAAGGGTGTGATTTAAAAGCAATTGATAAACTTGCAGTGCCATTTCATCACCAATATCTTTAGCAAGACGGGTTTTTACCTTTCCATAAATGGGATTTCTGACAAAGATGATTAATGCAGTAAGATCAGTGGTTTTCATACCCGCTATGCAAGACTTCCTCCACAGCTCGAGCCTGCTCCGGCAGTACAACCATAACAATGCTGTTTAATAACAATGATTCGATTATTAAGCATTTCAACATTGAATTCGGAGAGATGCCTTGATTGTGCTGAAGAAACTTTCAAATCAAGCATCTGATTAAAATCACAATCAAATAAATATCCATCCCAACCAACAGAAAGGGTATTTCGGCACATGAGGTTCTTCACAGCCTCCGGATTAAATGCTGCAATCAGTTTATCCATGTACTTTTCATAGTTCCCTGAAGTTAATAAATAGTCTAAATACCTGCTTATAGGCATATTCGTGATGGCAAATAGTTGATTGAATAAAATACCATAACGTGTAGAAAGCTCCATTTTATATTCTTTCTCCAAAGCTATTTGAGATGGTGGAAGAAAGGCTCCTGCAGGATTATAAACAAGATTTAAGACCAAACCACTTCCCTCCTTTCCATATCCAACAGAATTGAGCATTTGCAGGGCTTTTATAGAATCCTCAAAGACCCCATCTCCTCTTTGCCTGTCTGTTCGGTCCTGCGTAAAACTTGGAAGAGATGAAACAACCTCAATCTGATGCTTTTTAAAGAATTCCGGAAGATCATTGAACCTTTTATTTGCCAGAATAATGGTCAGATTACAGCGCACAATGACATGTTTACCCAATTTTTTAAGCTCTTCAACAAACCAGCGAAAATCAGGGTTCAGCTCGGGGGCTCCTCCGGTAAGATCCACTGTTTTAATTTCTGTGTT
>JBIIWE010000137.1:0-6398 GCA_044339075.1 Daejeonella sp.
ATGGTTTGTCTGCTCATGATCTCTTTTCGGTCTGGCCCTGCATCAACATGACAATGTCTGCAGGTTTGATTACACATCTTACCCATATTGATCTGGAAAACTTCCATTGCTGATGTCTTCATCGGAAACAGCCCGAATTCTTCAAGCCTGGCCTTAAAAGAAGCCATCAAATTATCAGATTCAGGCTCAAGCAGCGCAAGCTGATTAAGAGAATCAGAAAGCGGATGTTGTAAAACTTTGAGAGATTTAATCATAAATGGTATTACATCCCTATTTCTTTGACCTTGTTCATCATTTGAACACCATGAACAAGCACTGCTCCGCCTTTTATAGCTGATGCTACATGAACAGCTTCCATCATCTGTGCCTCACTATAGCCCTTTTCATAGGCATCGCTGCTATATGCATCTATACAATATGGGCATTGTACTGCATGAGCAACAGCGAGGGCAATAAGCGACTTTTCTTTCGCAGTTAAATGACCATCCTTAAATACTTCACCATAATAAGAGAAGAATTTATCTGCCATTTCTTTCTGGTATTCGGCGATATTTCCAAATTTACCGAGGTCTTTTGCATTGTAATAATGATTTTCCATAGTATTCTAGTAAAAGTTGTCAAGATATAAACTCCAGTTATATTTCCTGTATTTTAGTTGAGGATCAAGGCCTTTTGGAATGACACTATACTGCTTCAATATCTCCCTGGTTCCTTTAGATCCTCCAAAATCATTCCTGAACCATAAAAATAAAGCCGGTATTTCTACACGGTTGAATATCGCATTATAATACACTTCATTTGATAAATATTGGCTTGCAGAAGTGTTCAATTGTTCATCGATGTTCTCTAAATTATATTCGGTAATCATTGGACAACTTTTTGCACCACAATTCAAAGCAAAATGAACACGGTGGTCTAACTTATTCAAACGAAATTTCCGTTCAAATGCGGATGGGAAAAATTTATTGAGGTATCCCAGGCTATATTTAAATTTGGACCGGCGAAGAATGCCATGTTCAATTAGATCAAGACTTATTTTATCTCCTGCTATCCATATTGTATTAGAGGAAAAGAATGATTTTCTATTGTCATACATTTCTGGTTTTTGCTTAAGAATCAGCTGAACATTTGCATTATAAATATTTAACCAGAATACCAGGCGTTTGTTATCATTACTCAGCTCTGAATTCATTTCATCAGGAACAGCAGATTTAAGTGCTTCTACATACTCTTCACATTCAGTGCAGAATTTTGGAAGTCCTTTAACCGATTTTAGAAAATCAATAGAAAGTTGGATATAGCTCATATACCTACTAATATTAATATCAAACTTGATATTTCTAACAATTACCGATTTATAAATACAAATATGGCTTATAATTCGTTCTCTAGAATATTGAGTTTGTGAATGAGACAATTTAAAGACACGAAATCATAATTTGATACTAGAATCTAATTTGCCTTTGAATATTTTAACATAATTTTAATTACAAATAACGTCATAGTAGTTAGAAAAAGTTTAGGTTTGTTTTTTTGCAGTCCAAAGATCTTGCACTCACTCTAATCTAAGTTTAACTTACCAATCTTCTATAAACAATTTTTATTGTAGCGCTCACGGTGCTAATTTTCAGAGAGCGGAGTTGTAGGTAATGGCCCAGCAACCCGACCATTAAACGTATATCAAACAGAATTAACAGGAACCATTTTAAGAGTGTACTCATGAAATTATTATTTTTAATATTTATCAGTTTTCTTAGTCCGCCAGCTATTTGGTCAGGCAATTTCAATGAAACTGCAAAAATTGCAAAAGCAACAAATAAGTTGATCCTGATCAATTTTTCGGGATCTGATTGGTGCGGTCCATGCATCAGGCTAAAAAATGAAATCTTCGAAACCGAGGTATTTGATAAATTTGCATCAGAAAAACTCTTGCTGGTTAAAGCTGATTTCCCCAGACAAAAGAAAAATAAGCTTCCTGAAGCTCAGGTTAAAATGAATGAAATGCTTGCCGAGCGTTATAATAAAGATGGGAAATTCCCTTTTACATTACTTGTCAATAGTGAGGGTAAGATTTTAAAAACATGGGATGGACTCCCAAAGGAAAATGCGGTTCAATTCGTTCAACAACTAGAGATTCTCAGTCAAAAAAAATAGAATAAATGTATTCTCAGGATTTGTGCAACAGGGTTCTTAAATTAATGGGTAACCGTTTTGAGTTCACTGTCATAGCTGAGAATAAAGAAATTGGAAATCAGGCTATTGATCAGGCAATTGCTGAAGTTATAAGGATCGAAGAATTACTCTCTACTTTTAAGAAAAGTAGTCAGACTAATGAAATTAATGATCAGGCTGGCATCAGACCCGTAAAAATAGATAGAGAAGTATTGCAACTGATCAGCAGGGCCAACAAGATCTCAGCAATTACTGATGGTGCTTTTGACATCACCTATGGCTCTATCGACAAAAGTCTTTGGAACTTTGACCTGAACATGAGCAGCCTGCCCGATAAGGAAGCTGCATTAAAATCTGTGGACCTGATCAATTACCAACATGTACTGATCAATGATGAAGAATGTACTGTCATGCTAAAAAATAGAGGAATGCGAATTGGTTTTGGAGGTATAGGCAAAGGCTATGCGGCAGACAAGGCCAAACAAATCCTTCAAAACCTGGGTATAAAAAGTGGAATTGTAAATGCTGCCGGTGACCTGATCACCTGGGGAGAACAATTAAATGGTTCAGCATGGACCATTGGAATTGCTGATCCCGACCAGAGCGGCCGTCCATTTTCTTCTTTAAATATCAGTAATATGGCGATTGCTACCTCAGGCAATTACGAAAAGTTTGTGATCATTGATGGGAAACGTTATTCCCATACAATTGATCCAAAAACCGGCTTACCGGTTAATGGAATAAAAAGTGTGAGTATTATATGTCCCAGTGCAGAACTTGCTGATGCTTTAGCAACTCCAGTTGTAGTTATGGGAGTTAAAGTTGGATTAAACCTTATCAATCAGCTACACCATGTGGAATGTGTGATCATAGATGATCATGATAAACTATATACCTCTAAAAACATTATTATAAATGAATAACATGAAATCAATAAACAAATTAACAAGAATATTTCTGCTTGGGATAACAGGAATAAGCATTTTATGTTCATGCAGCACAGTAAAATCCTATCAAAAAAATAAATTAAACGATTCAGAGATGGCATTAACATCCAGAAAGATTCAAAAGTTCGAACAAAGTTTCCAATTGTATCGTGAGGGTGCCTCTGGTTCAAATGGGGGTAAAAGTGGTGGTGGCTGTGGCTGTAATTAATTTTTGAAACAAAGAAAATGAGAAGAATATACCTATTTGTTTTTGTACTTTATCTTGGAATATTAAATAGCTATTCACAAACAAAGGCACAGCGGGCAGCATCCGCAGGAAGTGACAGTACAAACTACCAGTCCAGAAAACTTCATGTGGATGAGGTAAACATTGTATCCGCCTATTACCATCAGGACGGTAATAACTCAGCGGTTACCGGAGGAATTGGGACTGAAAAACTAAGTGACATCGCAAACACATTTGACCTGCAGATCTCAAAATTCGATAAGTGGGGCAAAAAAAATACATTCACATTTGAAATTGGCGTTGATCATTATACCTCTGCTTCATCTGATAAAATAGATCCGAATAGCATCTCATCAGCATCCATGCAGGATACGCGAGTTTACCCATCCTTAAATTGGACAAAATCCAATGAACAAACCGGAAATTCATATGGATTCTCAGGTTCGTACTCTTATGAATATGATTATACATCAATTGGAGCAGCTTTTAATTTAACTCGTTTATCTAAAAATAAAAATACTCAGTTTGATTTTAAGCTTCAGGCATTCCTTGATCAGTGGTCAGTCATCCTTCCGGTTGAATTGAGAACATTCAGCAGCAGAGGTAAAGACGATGATGATGATGATGGACCTTTAAGTCCAAGGAACTCCTTCAATAGTTCATTTTCTATTTCACAGGTCATTAATCAGCAACTTCAGGCTATGCTGATCATTGAACCAGCCTATCAGCACGGTTTACTTGCTACAAAATACCAACGGAGTTATTTTACCAATGGCACAGTAAAATCTGAAAATCTTCCGAATAATCGTTTTAAACTGCCAATAGGTTTCAGATTAAATTACTTCCTGAATGACCAATTTATCATACGAACCTTTTACAGGTATTATCAGGATGACTGGGGATTGAGTGCGCATACCGCTGAGCTGGAGATCCCAACTAAAATAAGTCCATTCTTTTCTATAAGTCCGTTTTACCGCTATAATAATCAAAGCGGAACGAAATATTTTGCAGGCTACGGACAACATAATCCTGCAGCAACCTATTTCACAAGCGATTATGATCTATCTAGCTTAAGTAGCGATTTTTTTGGAACAGGAATTCGACTTACTCCTCCAAAGGGTGTTTTTGGAGTCCAACGATTAAATATGATTGAACTAAGATATGGGCATTATGTGAGATCAACCAGTCTGCTTTCTGATGTGGTTTCTTTAAACCTAAAGTTTAAATAAGGTATATCGTTCTCAATGTTTATTCAAAAAAAGACAGGATCACTCCTGTCTTTTTTTGTTATTTCATAACACCTATATTCTTAGCATCAAAACCCGGAAACAGTAGTTTATCTTGATCAGCTATCAAAAGATGCTTTTCAGCAACCTCAGAGAAAACACTTCTGAAATCAGTGGTAACAGCCAGATCCCGTCCATCTTCCAGGTTTTCCTGAGCCAGAGGATCTACATTTCCATGAACTTTGCCCCCATTAACATCATTTCCAAGAATGAAATTGCAGGATGCTCGACCATGATCGGTTCCACCTGTACCATTTTGTTTAACCGTTCTTCCAAACTCAGTCATGGTCATTACGGTAAGCTCATCCTGATAAAGTACCAAATCCGTCCAGAAAGCCATGATACTGAGACTAAGATCATTTACGTTTCTTGAAAATATCCCATTCTCTGCACCCTGATTAAAATGAGTATCCCAACCACCTGATTCTGCGAAGGCTACTTCCAGCCCGACATCCATTTTAATTAATTGAGCGATCTGTTTCAGGGAATTTCCTAGTGGACTATTAGGGTATAAAGCATTATTTGCAGGCTTATAGTTTTTAGTGTCTACTTTTTGCAACATTTTTACGGCATCAAAACTTTCCTTACCAGTAGTTTTTAAAAGACCTGAAGAAGTTTGATCATACAGATCTTCAAAGCTTTGAGATACCCGTTTTGTACTCATTGGATTTCCACGCATCTGAATAGTAAAATCCTGAAGATTACTGATTGCCACTGAAGGAGTATCCCCATAAAAAGATCGAGGCATAGAGGAGGTCAGACTTACCGCCTGAAAGGGAGTCGCTTCATGGCCCAGTAATCCTGCCGCCCTATTGAGCCATCCGCTAGACGTTCCTTTATTAAAAGGGGTGCCCGATTCCATATAATCCTGCGCATCAAAATGAGAACGGGTAGTATTGGGAGATCCCATACCATGAACAATCGCCAATCGCTTCTCTCTGAACATCGATTCAAAAGCGCGCATGGAAGGATGAAGTCCGAAACGACCATCCAGATCAATTAGGGGGTTATTCGAACCATTTTTAACCGGACTAAGGAAAAGTGAGGGACGAGCAGCCTTCAGGTACTGATCTTCAAATGGCGTAACAGCCATAAGACCGTCCATCGCCCCCCTCTGAAATATAGAAACCAGTATTTTTTTTCTTTTGAAGAGTCCTGGAGCTTGTATTTGTTTAGCAGCATGAGCCATAAAGGCCGGAATGCCTCCCATCCCAATACCGAATAATGTTAGTCCGCCGGCTTTTAAAAATGCTTTTCTTGATATCATGGTCATGCGCTTTAAAATATCATTTCCTTTGAAATTCCGGAGAGCCTAAGATCACCCCCACTACCTGTGCCAGCATGCTGTTTGCTGATAAGGCAACCGAATTCAAACTTGTTGACTTATTTTTTAGTGGAGGATCATTCATTATTTCGTTCCTCATTTGTGCATCCTCGTTTACCATGGTCAGCATTGGCTGTGGTACTTCATTTTTTGAGGCAGCTACTTCCACCTTTTTGAGAAGTTCAGGATCATTTAACATCGGTCTCAGACGAGTAATTGTTTGATCAAGATCGCGCTCAGGCATAATCAGTTTAATGTAGGTGATCAATGCCGCTTCAGAACTTTCAGGTTCACGATTCTTATTTAATGCCAACAGGTCAACCTTTATTCCGGGAATACGCTGTGAAGCAAGGGCCAGACCGAAATTCATTCGGTTAAGTAATGATCCGGTATTGATCCAATATTGACCATTATCCGGAAAACCAGTTGGAGCCTGATAATAA
>JBIIWE010000379.1:0-3411 GCA_044339075.1 Daejeonella sp.
ATATGTTCGGACAGGAACTTCCTTCATCTGTGCGGCAAGGTCAAAGGCTTACCGGAATGAGCGGAAGTCAGAGTACTTTACCAATTGTTCCATCAGCGTTCAAATTTAATCAGCATGGTGATTCCAGAACATGGATCAGCGAACTTTTACCGCATACTGCTGAAGTGGTAGATGATCTTTGTATCATTAAATCTATTCATTCCGAAGCGATCAATCATGATCCTGCGCTTACATTCTTTCAAACAGGCAACCAATTGCCAGGAAGAGCTTCCATTGGATCCTGGTTGAGTTATGGTTTAGGTTCCGACAATCAAAATCTACCAACCTTTATTGTACTTGTTTCAAAAAATGCCGCAAAAGATCAACCGCTCTATTCGAGATTATGGGGAAATGGTTTTTTACCATCTGAACATCAAGGAGTACAGTTCAGGGCTGGTAAAGATCCTGTTCTATTTCTCGACGATCCGGAAGGATATGAAGGTAAAGATCGAAAAGAAATGCTCGATTATCTTTCTAAACTAAATCGTCTTCAAAATGATACCTATGGCGATCCGGAAGTTGAAGCTAGGATTTCACAATATGAAATGGCCTATCGTATGCAAACCTCTATACCGGAGGTGATGTCAACGGAGGATGAACCTGATGAGGTTTTCGATATGTATGGTCCGGATAGCAGAGATCCAGGAACCTATGCAGCCAATTGTATTCTAGCCAGAAAATTACTTGAAAAAGATGTCAAATTTGTTCAGTTATATCATCAGGGTTGGGATCATCATGGAGGTTTGCCCGGGAATATGATTAAGCAATGTAAAGATACCGATCAGCCAACTGCAGCCTTTATCAAAGATCTGAAAAGAAGAGGATTACTGGAAGATACCTTAGTCATTTGGGGTGGTGAGTTTGGCCGTACAGTCTATTCTCAGGGAAAACTTTCTGCCGATAATTATGGCCGTGATCATCATCCTCGTTGCTTTACCATGTGGATGGCAGGTGCCGGAGTTAAACCTGGAATAAGTTACGGTGAAACGGATGACTTCAGTTATAATATCGTCAAAGATCCGGTACACGTGCATGACTTCCACGCCACTTTGATGCATATCATGGGTGTAGATCATGAAAGGCTTACCTATAAGTTTCAAGGCAGGCGCTTTCGCTTAACGGATGTTGAAGGAAAAGTGGTGAAGGCCATTTTAAGTTAAAATTATAGTTTTCAATTAAAAAATTAAACCTCAAAATATTCAATAGATAATGATTTCAAGAAGAAATTTTCTCAAAAATTCAACTATGGCTACGACACTTACAATTGCTGGAACAAGTACCGGATTTTCTAAAGAATCTGAAGGTCAGTTAGTCGATGATTCCATCATTGGGCATGGTGAATTTAAATACAAAGTTGATAAAGCCTGGGCAAAAATAAGTGTCAATAGCAATCCGCTTTTCAATTGTCATGAAATGGTGCAGGATAGCAAAGGCAGATTGATTATGTTGGGTGATCATACTCACAATAATATTTTAATATTTGACAAGTCAGGAAAACTTCTAGACAATTGGGGCACTGCGTGGCCTGGTGGGCATGGTTTGACAATCAGCAAGGAGGGAGGTGAAGACTTTTTACTGATCGTTGATTGCGGTTGGTATCAGAACAAAACCGGAAACTGGAACCCTCAGTCTGGCCAGGTGATAAAAACAGATTTAAACGGAAGGATAATTTTCTCTATTGGCCATCCCAAAACAATTGGCATTTATAAAGACAATGAAAAATTTATGCCAACTGAAACTGCTATAGGTCCCAATGGAGATATTTATGTAGCTGATGGATATGGTTCTGATTATATCATTCACTACAATAGCAATGGCCAATATATCAGGCATTTTGGCGGACGAAAAAATACAAATCCTGATCTGAATCTTAAATGCGCGCATGGTGTGGCTATAGATTACAGAAATAAAAACAATCCAACTTTGATCTGTACTTCCAGAGAAGAAAATTGCTTTAAAGTGTTCACACTGGATGGTAAATTTCTGCATCGCATCGATATGCCTGGGATGCATGTTTGCAGACCTGTAATGGATGGCGATAATCTGTATGCTGGAGTTTGCTGGTCAAATGATGCAAGTGGAAAGATGATTGGAGGCAATAGTGGTTTTGTAACCATTTTAGATGCGTCTAATAAAGTAATTTCTAATCCTGGTGGAAATGCGCCGGTTTACAAGAACAATGCATTGCAAGCAACCCTGCAAGCTCCTGGTCAGATGTTTCAGCATTGTCACGATGTTTGCATTGATGAAGACAAAAATATATATGTCTGTCAGTGGAATGCCAATAATACTTCTCCGGTCAAATTAACACGGGTTTAAATGGTGTTGTTGGATATAGCTGCTTTCTCGGGTCAATTACATCCGCTAATCGTTCATTTACCAATTGGGTTTTTAATCCTTGCTGTGCTATTTGAACTGTTTTCATATGCTAAAAAATATGAATTTCTGAAATCTTCCGTATCCATTACACTCTTACTTGGCTTTATAGCAGCAGTATTTGCCTGTATTTTTGGTTATGTTCTCTCATTAAGTGGCGATTATGACTATAAAGAACTAAATGATCATAAAATAGCAGGAATTGCACTTGCTTTAGGGACAGGCTTATTACTTCTATTAGGCAGTGATCCTGTTAAAAAGTATATAGAGGTAAGGCGCTCAGTTTTTTCCGGACTATGCATTTTTATTGTCGCTTTGGTAAGCTATACCGGGCATCAGGGAGGAAGATTAACACATGG
This sequence comes from Daejeonella sp., assembly GCA_044339075.1. Lineage (GTDB taxonomy): Bacteria > Bacteroidota > Bacteroidia > Sphingobacteriales > Sphingobacteriaceae > Daejeonella. The sequence continues at coordinate 2,775 of JBIIWE010000379.1, forward strand.
ATCAGAATATCTCTCTGTAAAAGTTCTTTTAGAACAAGCAAGAGAAAAACCAGCTAGTGTTGAGCAAGCCATGATCTTTGAAGATGTGGTTCATCCCATATTGATACAACGATGTGCACCATGTCACAGAGATGGAAAAAAGAAGGGAGAATTTTCAGTTCAAACCTTGGCTGATTTGTTAAAGGGTGGCAAAACCGGTGTAGCAATTGTTCCGGGAACTCTGAATAAAAGTGAATTATTTGCACGTATTACGCTGGATCCAACGAATGAAAAATTCATGCCAACTGATGGAAAAACTCCATTGACCAGGACAGAAATTGAGATCATTCAGTGGTGGATAGAGAAGGGGAAAGCTGTAAATGGAAAGAAAATTTCAGAATTACAAAACACACAGCTGATTACTGCAAAAATATCATCTTATTTGAAACTAGGTGATAGCTCTGGAAGCAATGAGTTGGCAGGTACTATAAGGGATGATTTCAATCAGGATATCCCAGCATTTGTGAATTATGCTTTGATTGACACACTCCGTTCTAAAGGTTTGAATATTAGAGTAATGCAGCATAAGCCTCTTATGCTTGATGTTACTTTGCCTGAAGGAAATGGCAATCTTCTTAATTTAGTGAAGAATGATTTG
>JBIIWE010000380.1:0-3397 GCA_044339075.1 Daejeonella sp.
CTACTAGTTCTACCTTAAAACTTTATGAAAATGGTAAAGAGCTCGGACCAGCTCATTCCACACATAAGAGTATCAGGACCTATGGAAAGGGTAGATTCAGTCATTGGGGTAATACATTGTATTTCTCTTCATCAGATAGAACAGACCCTCGTAAAAATGGCAGGAAGTATACCTTCAGCATTGGTGATGTAAGTGGAACAATTCCAACTCCTGTAGAGCCAGTTCCAACAGATCCAGCACCAACAGATCCGCCCATCACTATCGTTCCTATTTCAACAACGGCTCCTGTCGGTTATGCGATGGTAGATGGTTCAACAACTGGTGGCAAGGGTGGTCAAACAATTACTGTGACTAACCTTACCGACTTTAAAGCAGCAGCAAAGTCAAGCTCGCCTCTGATCATTCAGGTTTCAGGAAGCTTTACAAGTACAGGTATGATCGATGTGGCTTCGAATAAAACTATTATCGGACTGAATGGTGCTACATTGAATGGGGTGGGACTTGCTTTATATCGTGTAAATAACATCATTATCAAAAATCTGAAGATAAATAAGGTTGTTGGTGGTGATGGTATCACAATTAAGGAAACTAGTCATCATATTTGGGTAGACCATTGTGAGATATGGCAGGATAGGACCCATGGTTGGGATTATTATGATGAACTTCTTGAAGTAACAGACCGATCTAATTATGTAACGATCTCCAATAATAAATTCCATGATTCACATATTGCATTCCTGATCGGAAGCGGAGACGCTCAAACTACTGATATTGGTTATCTGAAGGTTACTATGTATGGTAATTATTTCTACAATATTTCAGAAAGACAACCTAGTACCAGGTTTGGTTTTATGCACGTATTCAACAATTATTTTTATAATGGAAGCGGTTATACAGTTGGTGTAACTATGGGAGCTACGGTACGTACGGATAATAATTATTTCGAAAACCAGGCAAACCCAATTTATACAGAATACAATGCAAAACCGGGTTATGTGAGTGGTGCATCTACAAATTTTTATAAAAATTCAGGCACGAACAAAATTTCAACAGCTGCTTCAAGCTGGGTGCCTTCCTATGAGTACAAATCAATTTTAATACCTGCAGCTGATGTTGCTGCAAAAGTATTGAGTGAGGCTGGTCCCAAATACTAGTATTTATTATTCTTCACCCTGATTTATTCAGGATATTATTTTCTACTAAGCGTTGCATTCGAATAGAATGCAGCGCTTAATATTTAAAGCTAATTTTTTGCTTTAACCTCTTCTTCATTAATCTGTTTGCTTTACTCAACCCCCTGAACGGCAGCAAATAGTTCCTAATACCCTCGAATTCAAAGATCTGGCTACAGATTCATCTTCAAACCCGGAGAGCTATTCTAGCTTCTCTTCAAATTTAATTTCGTGAAAAATAAAAGAAAGAAAATACTGATCGCATGCGATTCGTATCGTACACTATTAGGGTTCAGAGGAAAACTAATGGAAGCTTTATTGGAAAATAATGAAGTGGCTGTCTTTTCTCCTAAGATCCATCATGAGGATATTAAAAATAGACTGCTGAATATGGGGGTAAAAATTTATGAAAATGAGCTGAATGGCAGCAATGTTTCCATTTTTTCTGACCTATCCTATATGGTCAGATTATATCAGGTAATCAGGCAGTTCAAACCTGATATATTTTTTCCTTATACTCTTAAACCAGTTATTTACGGATCTGTTATAGCTAAAATTTGTCAGGTGAACCATGTCGTGCCAATGCTCACCGGCTTAGGATATAACTTTATGAATGGAAATAGTAAAACTCCCTTGGTGAAAAAACTTGTCAGGGGCATGCTGAAATTTAGTCTGAATCAGAATGGTAAGTCTGATCTTATCCTTCAAAATAGGGATGATTATAATACTTTGGTCAGTCAGGGTATCATCAACAAAAAAAATAATGCGCATGTAGTCAATGGTTCTGGTGTCGACCTTTCTTATTATCTATTTTCTAAACCTAATCAAGATAACTTAAGCTTTTTGATGATCGCAAGATTAATAAATGCTAAAGGAATCCGGGAATATTTTGAAGCTGCCCAAAGCATCAGGTTACAATATCCTAACGTTAAATTCAAACTGATTGGGCCATACGATTTAAATATAGACTCCATTGACAATGATTTGTATGACAAGATCATTGCTGGGGATATAATTGAGTATTTAGGAGAAGTAGCTGATGTAAGACCTTTTATTAAAGCTTCATCGGTTGTTGTATTGCCTTCCTATTATGGAGAGGGTATACCTAGATGTCTGATGGAAGCCATGGCTATGGGCCGAGCGATCATTACCTGTGATTCTGTAGGCTGTAAAGAAACAGTGAATCTCTCGGATAATCTTCAAACCGGTTTCCTTGTACCAGTTAAAAATGTCGAAGCATTAAGCAATAAAATACTGCATTTCATAATGCATCCCGATGATGCAATATTGTTTGGAAAAAACGGCCGGGAATATGCAAGATCGAAGTTCGATGTAAATAAGGTTAACAAACAAATGCTTGAAATTCTGCAGGCTTAGTATTAAAGTGCTCTAGAAATAACATTCTCAGTTATTTGTATTCCAATAAAAATGACCACTCTCAGGTTGTACTCTCTAATTTATATTCCAACTAGATAAAATAAGATTTTTTGTTTCTCCGGAATTGACGTTTTATCGATATACCAGCAAATTTTGCCTGCATTTCACTTCTCATTCAATATAAAAACACTTATAAATTCAATTCATCATGAAAAATAAATTTAACTACTCAGAGGTCCCGGTTCAAACTTCTATGGAACTCATGGACCAATATGGATGGGTTACCTTCGAGAATGCATTGGAATCTGAATTTGTTGATCAAATCAATGACTCTCTGGAAGATGCCTACGAAAAAAGAAGAGGTATTCAGCTAGCTAATGGGATAGCCCAGAACATGGAGGGTACGCTGCATCACTTAATTGAAACGGATAATTTTGCTTTGAAATTTTTGGATCGCCTGTATTGCGATGAGGAAATGAAAGAGTTTCTTGGCGGAAATTATATTGTGAATGCATTTGGTGGCGTAATGAATTCTAAAAATGCCAGGCCCTATGTTCAGAATATCCATCGCGATGTAAGGTCGTATATGGGAAATGAAAAAACGATGGTGCAAATGATGGTCATTCTGGATGATTTTACTGTAGAAAACGGAGCTACCTACATGCTTTCTGGGTCACATCAAATAGAAGCTAAACCGGATGAAGAGTATTTCTATGAAAAATCTGACCGTGCCATTGCTAATAGGGGAAGTATCATACTTTTTGATTCTAACCTATGGCATGCAGCCGGCCAAAACTTTACGGATGGTAACAGGAGAGTACTGACAATAAGTTTTACCAGACCCCAAT
>JBIIWE010000381.1:0-3394 GCA_044339075.1 Daejeonella sp.
AAGCTGGATGCTAAGCTTAAGGGAATACTCCAGTAAGAAAGCTTAAAGCTAAAAGCTTAAAGTACAATCAGATTTAAAAATTAATATCTTCACTAGCACTAGTATCCCAGATAACAGACAACAGACAACAGACAACAGATAACAGATAACAGACAACAGATAACAGACCAACCACCCACTAACAAACCCGATCGCTATCAGGTATTGAGTATTGAGATAATTTACTTCATTTCATAGCAGCACCTCAGACTTCATACCTCAGACAACAGACAACAGACAACAGATATCAGACAACAGATAACAGACAACAGACAACAGACAACAGATTCCTCAATTCCCCATCGGCCTTCCCTCAGGAAAAACAATTGGTATTTTATCAGGATCTTTCGTATTCTTTTTACCGGTGAAATTTGCCGTCAGAAATTCTCCCATATCGATCTTGCCTGAAATTGTATCTCCATTTAAAGAACCTGAAAAAGTATAGCTTACTGCTGGTCTGCGCCCCGGACTCAGAAATTTAATTTCATTCCCTTCAATACTTCCTGAAATTTCACGTGTCGAAAAATCAGTTTTATGAATTCCTTTGATCCAGTTTCCATCCTGCTCAATATAAAGCATATGATCACTTTTACTGCTGAAATAATCTACTACCAGATCCCAGCGACCATCAATTAAAGCCACCGGCGCTTTCATTGATGATTCGGTTTTCGGACTTCGCTTTTTGGTAAGTAGCTCAAAGATTCTGTCCCCAACAATTTTATCCTGACCCGCCTGCATTTGCGACGCATTGATAGAAATAGAAGTCATCCCATTATCTGTATTCCTCCCAGCTCCAACGGTAATTCTTGGTTTTGAATTGATCAATTCCTGAATTAATTCGTTACTAGTGAGATGCAGTTTCAGAGGATCCCAGGAAATGGCCAAGGAAGCGCTGCGATTATTGATTCCCTTCGGCTCCATAACGCTAGTTTTTACATGTTCAATGCCTGACATTCTATTTGCTATTGCATTTACCCAGCTGATCCAGTTCTTTTCACGGCCCGCATGATCCATTTTAACCCATGTTTCAACAGCTGCCAGCATGCCAAGAGTCTCTTCACGACCCACTTTATTATCACGTCCAGGTCCGTGGTGCGGTGAACTTGCCTGCCAGGCAGACATCAGTATATTTTTAGGACCTAGAAGTAATCCGGCACATTGCGGACCACAAATTGCCTTTCCACCACTGTAGGCAACCATTGTAGCTCCATTTTGAAGATGTACATTCGGAATAGTCAATATTTCAGCAGCAGCATCTGCCAAGATTGGAATATTCAGTGGTTTGGCCAATGCAGCAATTGCTTCAAGACTCATTGGTCCGGGGACCAGATTACCTCCGCTGAGTTTGATCATTGCAGTTTTGGAACTTAATGCATCCTTTAACTCTTCAAGAGTATTGACCCGAATGATCTTAACCCCAATATTTTGTATGGCAAAATCATAGGCACTAAAAGATTCTGAAGGTATGATCACTTCAGTCTTTTCCAAGCCGGAAAGATCCGGAATACGATGAAGTTTCTCAGGGTTACCCCCCGCAACACAAGCCGCTGTAGCCATTTTCAGGGCCGCAGCGCATCCTGCAGTAACCATTCCCCAGTCTGCGCCAGTTAATTGAGCAAGCCGTTTGCCAACCGCATCCGCCAGCTCATCCATTTGTACAAAATGTCTGGACGCAGAATCCATTGCAGCCCTAACCTCTGCCAATTCAATTGACCCACCTATTATTGTGAACGTTCCACGGCAATTGATCACAGGTTCTACCCCTATTGACTGGTAAATTGCAGGCCCCGGCTTTAAGGATCCATCAAAAATTATTGAGGAATCATCAGAATTTACATCCCCTGTTATTTCATTTATTGCAGAGGTGAGCAATGAATCTGAATTCCCGGCAACAACTCCTGCCAAAGGCAGAATAGTCAAGCCTTTAATAAGTTCTCTTCTTTTCATAGATATGTAAATTTGATCAGGGTTTAGTGCTGAACACCAACAGCAATTTCACGTAATTTTCAGAAAATACCAAACAGCTATGTATAACAAATCTGGTACAAGAGTTTCATGGATATAAAGCTCGGAATAAGGTAATTTTGATCCTAAGTCATGGGAATTACAACAACAACAATTAACTTACAGTTGACTAAATTCGGTCAAGGCTATTCAGGCATGCACAAACAGATAACAGACAACAGATAACAGACAACAGACAACAGATAACAGATAACAGATAACAGACAACTCAAATCAACCTATCCTTGATCACCACAGTTCCTGCGATTCTGTCATGCAGACATTGTTGCCGTTTGTCAAAAAATCCCATCAGATAGCCTAATCCAAGAGTTGCTGTACTGAGGATTTTACTCAGATTTCTTACTAGGGAGCGACTAAATGTTATCGGATTACCCTTTTCATCGCTAACCTTCAATCCCATTAAAACCTTACCCCAGGTACCTTGCCTTACTGACGATTCCATCACTATACTGTAGATGAACTTTGCTTCAGGAATGATGCCAAGGCCAGCCAATGATACAAAAATACGCAATTGCTTTTCATCGATAAAGAGTACTACTGCGGTAGCTATAACACAATATATCGCAAAAATGATAAAATAGTCGATGATCACAGCCAGCAGTCTGACATCCAGGCTAGCAAAATACTGAGGTAGCCTTACGTGAGCTTTTAACCCAAGAAATTCACACAATTCAGGAATTTCATGTGCTTCCTTGTAATCATCCATCTCCACTGATTTCACAAAAGTCCCGGCTTTGATATTTAGTCCCATTAATTCCTCTGAAGAATACGGACCGCTGGGCTTTCCCTTGATAACTACTATATATTGCTTCATTTTTTATAGGTAAAAAGACTTTGGATTTGCTCCAAAGTCGGGCCTGAGTTAATACTTTCTAACTTCAAAAGAAGAGAGACCGCCTTTCAGACTAATATTGATCTTATTTGTTGCGGTGCTGTAATTACTGGTCTCGTAAGTTCCATCAGACTGTTTGATAAAGCCGATGAAATCTTTGGATGAAAGTCCGCTATCTACAACAATACGGCAACCTGATTCAGTAGGCACTTCGATCTCAATATTTGCGACTCCTGTTTCTACAGTTACATTGGTAAGAGGTTCCAATGATCCGATCTTTGCTTCAAAAGAAGCGGCGCCACCTTCAAATCTTAGAGAACTTACTTTATAAGGTGTCAAATCGAAAATAGCCTCTCCTGCTCCCATCTCTATCCGAATATCCCAAACTGGAATCAAATTCATACGAATATTTGTTTCATTGCCCTCCATTTCATCTAGATTCCACTTTTGCTTACCGCTGCGCATCCGGAAATTTAAAACTTCAACAGAATCGCTGAT
>JBIIWE010000382.1:0-3393 GCA_044339075.1 Daejeonella sp.
CTCTTTCAGCAATTCATCTTCCTTTTCTTTGGTGATCACTTCCCCATTTGCTTTTAAAGAAGCTTCCTGAATCTGTAATAACACCTTTGCTGCCTGTGAACCGCCCATGACTGCAATTTTAGCTGATGGCCAGGCATAGATCAGCCTCGGATCATACGCTTTTCCGCACATGGCATAGTTACCGGCACCATACGAATTCCCAATCACAATGGTAAATTTAGGTACTACCGAATTGGCAACTACATTCACCATTTTAGCCCCGTCTTTTATGATTCCACCCTGCTCAGAACGACTGCCAACCATGAATCCAGTTACATCCTGAAGAAATACCAAGGGAATTTTTTTCTGATTACAATTCATGATAAAACGGGTGGCTTTATCCGCTGAATCTGAATAAATTACTCCTCCAAACTGCATTTCACCTTTTTTACTTTTAACAACCTTTCGCTGATTCGCCACAATTCCTACTGCCCAGCCATCGATACGGCCTAAACCACAAATGATGCTCTGTCCGTAAAGCTTCTTATATTCTTCAAACTCCGAATTATCAAGCAATCGGTAAATAATTTCTCGCATATCATACGGATTCTCCCTGCTTCCAGGCAATAAACCATAGATCTCCTGTTCATCTAATTTAGGCTCAGCAGGCTTGATCCGGTCGAAACCCGCCGATTGAGGCGTACCAATCATACTCATGATCTTGCGTATTGAATCCAGACAGGCCGCATCATTAGGATGCTTATAATCGGTCACGCCGGATATCTCACAATGCGTGGTAGCTCCACCCAAAGTTTCATTATCAATATCCTCACCAATAGCTGATTTAACCAAATAACTGCCCGCTAAAAACACAGAACCGGTACCTTCAACAATCATAGCCTCATCGCTCATGATGGGTAAATATGCTCCGCCTGCAACACAGGATCCCATGATGGCCGAAATTTGAACGATTCCTTTACTGCTCATGATGGCATTATTACGGAAAATCCGTCCAAAATGCTCTTTATCTGGAAATATCTCATCCTGAAAAGGAAGAAATACCCCCGCAGAATCAACCAGGTAGATCACCGGTAAGCGGTTTTCCATCGCTATTTCCTGAGCCCTTAAATTCTTTTTGGCGGTCATCGGGAACCATGCACCCGCCTTTACAGTAGCATCATTGGCAATAATCATGCATTGACGACCAGAAACATAGCCAATTCCGGTGACAACGCCTGCAGAAGGACATCCACCAACCTCTTTATACATATCCTCTGCCGCAAATGCGCTGATCTCCAGCCAGTGACTATCCTGATCAATCAAATAGCTGATACGCTCACGTGCAAGCATCTTTCCCTTTTCCTTTTGTTTTGCAGCCGCCTTCTCTCCTCCACCAGCATAGATCTTCTTCAAACGGGTTTTTACCTCGTAAGAAAGCTGCTTATTGGCATCCTCGTTCTTATTAAACTCAAGATTCATATTGGCAAGTTAAGTGATAAAAATGAAAAGATAAATTTTGCGCTCCTATTAAAGATGCATATTTAAGAATTCTTCAATCCCAAAAAATATGAATTATTACAATTTAATTAGCTTGAAAACTGAATTTAATAATCCATAATCTGCTTAAGGACCAGTAAGATTTTTTGTTAAAAAATTACAAGTGTTCGTGGAAAGCTTGAAATGGAATTTCTTAAAGATTTTTGAGGTTCCAGCTTTCGCTGGAATGACAGCCCATGGGGTGGAATAGGGAGATTCCGGCCTTCGCCGGAATGACAATGCATTTTGATAAAACATGGGGCATGCTTTTAAAAACGTTAGTAAATTCCCATTCTAATTTATAACTAGCAAATTTGACAAGAAGTTTAATTTTAACCCGACAACAATGTTAAAAAATTACAAAGAATAGATCTACTAAGGCCTTCATTTGGATTTTATAGTTTGATTAATAAATCAGAAAAGTACAAAAAATCAGAAATTGGCTGTCATGATATTAGGCATTGAAAAAATCGTTAAAATAAGAAAGAGATTCTTTAGATTTCCAGATTCACTTTATAGCATGAGTATAGAATAGCTGGCGGCAAATTCATCGCAACGCCCATTTCCATCTTGTTGAATATTGGCAAAAAATAATTTTTTCGCAAAGAATAAAGAAACTGCCTGAATACACCACCACTTTTTAACAGATCATAGCAATCATTCAGAAGTTGATCACGATAAAGCTGCTCAAACAAACTAAGTGGCAGACCTGAAATAATTACATCAACAGAAGAAAGCTCGAAATATTTGGTAACATCAGCGGCTGATCCTTTGATGAGATGAAATCTGTGATCTTTTATTTTTTCCAGATTAGCATAAAAATGAGGTTCAATCTCAAAACAATACAATTTAGATGCAGGATGGAGCTTGGACAATATACTTTCAGTGATGTTACAACTTCCAGCACCCAGTTCAATTATAATCTGGGCTCTTTCACTATTTATTTCATTGGTAATATGCCTGGATACATAACGTGATGATTCATAAACTGCACCTGTAGTACGAATCTTTTTTATATAACTGAACGCTTTATTGATCATTTCCCTTATTTATTTTAGTCCTGTTTACTGAAAATAAATTCCTAAATAAAGCATGTGCTCTTAATCAAGGTTTACAACCTTAATTGAATTAGAAATTTTATACATTTTTGCTATTTTAAGAGACCGCACAATAATCGTGCGGCAAATAATTAGCTGTTTAATTTTGAGGATCAAAGCCGGATATTCTTCCATTCACACCTGTCAAAAGCACGAGTGTTCCTTTTTTTGCTTTCCTGACAGTATGATATCCTTCAAGAGACAATTTTCTCCAGGTTTTCCCTCCATCATTTGACCAGTCGGTACCTGTCGGACCCGTGGCAATTAGTACTTTTCTAGAGATATATTCAACAGCAGAACGGTATCCAAATGTAGAAATAAAAGGCCTTTTCCATGTTTTTCCATCATTACTTGTTAAAAGCAGGTTGTTTACCCTTGATGAATCATTAAGATAATCGCCACCAGCAGCAATTCCTATTCTACTATTATAAAATGCGATCGAAAATGGGCCCGTAGAGCTTTTACCCTGAATAATAGGACAGGCGTATGCCTTCCATGTATTTCCATAGTCTGAAGATTGAAAAATCCGTGATTGAAGTCCGCCACTGGCTATCCAGGCATTTCCTTTTGAATCACAGCGAATGGCAGTCCCGCTAGCTGCAAAACTAGCTTCTCCGGCCATCAAACTTATCGTATTATTTTGACTTATATTTTGCCAGCTTGCACCCCCATTACTTGTTTTAAGCAAGACTAATTTACCATTGATCGGGTCGCCATAAATCAAGCCGTTTTCTGAATCCCAAAAATCCATCCCATCCAAAAAAATATCCGAAGATTCATT
>JBIIWE010000051.1:0-9244 GCA_044339075.1 Daejeonella sp.
TAACTAACGATTCGATGCGGTTCTCACTGCCGTAGGCAATGGTTCTCCCAGTGTATCTTTGCTCGGAACAAAACCATCTCCGTTTGCATCAACAAAGAAAGGATTGGTTACTGCTATTGGCGGTATTGCCATACTTGCTTTGTTTGTTAAGCGTGGATCTAAAGCCTTCTTTTTACCTGTTGCTACAACGATCACATTCGCATCTTTATCTACATTTATAGGGAATGTATTTTTAAATTGTAACCCGCCTGATTTGAAAAGCTGAGGATGAGAGTCTTTAGTAAAGTTCAGGCTTTTATCCTGATGGCCATCTACTAAGACCTGAACCCTCTCTATTACAACTTCTTCATTGCCATATACTTCAACATTCATTTTCAAACCGGCAGAGGTTTTTTTGATATCGTCACCCGGCAGGTAACCATTTATATCAGCTTTTAAGAAAGGGCCATTACTCATTACCATGCGGCCTTTTTTGGCGTTTGTCGCTATATCATCTGCATCAATGTTGAGTGGGTTATCCTTCTTGGTATATGCATAAACAAATTTGAGTCCGCCTCTTTCACCAATAAGATGACTATCTGAAGTCATGGTGCCAAAAATTCTATCACCCTGATTCAGCATTTGAAGCCAATAAAAAATAGGGGCTTTTTTGGTTTTTGCATCATCTGAAGTGACGTTTAAAATATCATAAATATAGGTTTGGATCTCAATCATATCGGTAAACTGTCTGGTGTTATAACCATTATCGATTATTCCATCGCGATTCTTATCAAAATACAATAATGGAATATCAGTCCCCGGATGATTGTGTTGAATTAGCTTTACCTGCCCTTTATTGTCATATTCAAAAATGCCCTTAAGTTGTTCATAGGCATCTCCTTTAATTCCAGGAAATCCTCCTCCCTGTTTACCCTCCTGGAAGCGTAAAGGGAAAGAATTTTGATGATTGGGGCCACTAGCCAGCCCTGTTGCTCCGGTAAGTTCAATGCCGGGTGCAGAAGCCAAATAACCTTCAAGCCCTAATCTTTTTATGTCTTTGGTGTAACTGCTAATTCGATTATGTTCCGTTGCCGGACCGAATTCGATACCAGCACCGGCCAGATTAATAATCCTGCTTCTTGTTTCAGCATCATTATCCCCGCTAAGGGAGCTGTGATTATGAAAATCTGCAATAACCCAATCAGGGGAGGAGAATAATCGCCCAATTTCGGCGTCCAGAGTTTTTGTTTCACCAACTTTGATCTCAATCTCCTTGGTTACAATACCGTATTCTGGTCCGTGAGATATGGTAACTAAATACTGGCCGGGTGTTATAGGCACGGTGAAGGAATTTTTGATTGCATAATACAGATTTGCAGCACCCTCCGCCCTTTTTGTACTGCCTAAATACGGATCAGGTGTACCATGAATACCTTTAAATTCCACTTTTACAGGGATCATACGTGTAGATCCCTTTTCCTTTAATGATATGTTAATACTCGTTAACGGAGCCATTGTACCTACTATCATTGCTTTCCCGGCCGCCGAAAAGTCACCACCAATTGAATCATGGCCAATTTTAAATGCTTTGAATTTATAGGCACCCGGACTTAATGGAATCTCTGCAATACCTTGAGCATTAGTTATAGCGAAGGATGCTCTTTCATTAGCGCTGGTCAATACATCAATAAATGCGCCCGGAATTGGCTTTTTATTGGTATCTATTATTTTTAATGTGGTGAGAGTTGCATTCGTCTTTTCAATGGTGTTAACTATTCTTTGGATTTCAGCCACATCTTTTCCATACAATAAATACCGTGAAGACTCGATTCGCTGTCCAGGCTCAAGTGTAACATAAGCCGTATCATTCGATTTAGCATCCTGAAATCCCACCAAAAGCCCGGTACCCGGATCGCTGTCAGTTCTTGGTTTTTCAGTAATTTTAAGCCCGGTTTCGCTGTACACAGCATAAGCTGCATTAAACCACTTGTTGTACATGAAAGCAAGTTTAGTTTTTCCCAATGGAGGCACTTCATCTTTAATGTCCATGTCCATTCGAAGTTTATCAGCGAAACTGAAAAACACATTTTGCTGGCCAGGGTTGGAGTATGTAGTTTTAACTCTTACAAAACTTTCCCCATCCCGCAAAGTGTATTCAGTAACTGATTCATACTGGATTTTATCTGTAGTATTTCGGGTTGCTCTGAGAGTAATTTCTGTGCCTTTGCCTTTTATAACTTCAATCTTATTGGCAAAAAGGGCAGGATTGCGTCGGCTATCTCCAGCAGGATACCCTTGTGGATAAAATGCAGCAAGATAATCGTTATTATCAGCAAGGCTTGTAAAGTCAATTACAGTGCCTTGAATGCTCTGTACCCTCATATTAGCCTCTCTATGCATCACAGCATTTCCGATCACTAAAATGACTTTATCATTTTTCATGATCCAGTCGCCGTCAATGGCATCAGTCCCTTTACCTCGTGGCACCAGATTTCTGGTTGATTCCGTGATCTGGATAATTTCTCCTGCCTGAGTTAAAAGATTACCGGTTGCCAGGAAAAACAACAGAATAAATATTTTGACCTTATTCATATTCTTTAGGTTATGTTAATCACTAGTATCCAGGATTTTGGGCTAATTCTGCGCCGGAATTTGCATCAATAGCAGTCTGCGGAATCGGCAGGAACTGGTGGAAATTCTGAATAGATGTTCTTGAAGTTGTTTCCAAAAGATCATATTTCCGAACTCTGTCAACTAGTTTTCCTGTACGGATAAGGGTGCGTTTGCGAGGTTCTTCTACTATTAATTCACGCATACGTTCGTCCAGAATATAGTCGATATCAACTTGGGCAGCACCAACGGGTTTTGCATTTGCTCTGGCACGTATAACATTTAAATCTGTCGCCGCACTTCCAGGATCACCCTTTTTCAAATACGCTTCCGCTCTGAGCAAGTAAGTTTCAGCTAACCGCATAACCATTATATCCTTTGCTGTTCTTCCGCCTGTTGTAAGCTTATTTAACGGCTTACCTTCAACCTTCCTCGAATAAGGATAGATATTTCTCATCGTATCTTCTCTCACTGTTTTCCGTTCAATAACTTTTCCGAAGAATCCGGAAGCCGGATTATTGTAATAAAAAACGCGCCGCATGTTGTAAATGGAATTACGCATATCATTATTTGCATTATCTTTCCAAATTCCATAAACTGAATGATTCGACAGACGGCTCCGACCCACACCACGGCCCAGACTATCTGTGATGAGCATAGCTACACCTTTCGGGTCTTTAATATTAGCCAAAAAAGGAGCCCAGTTACGCAAATTGCTGTTTCCGATAGTACCACCACCGCCAACTGTACTTTCTTCAATCTGCCATACATAAATAGATTCCATATTACCGGAACTTCTATTTTGGTTACCATCCCTGAATAAATCAGAGAACACATCGCCCGGCCTATCTTTTTCAGTTCCAAAACGTGTGGTCATTAATCTGTATAAACCCGAGTTAATCACGGCAGAAGCGCTTGCAATGGCTTTGTCATACTCTCCAAGGCTTATGTAAACCTCACTTAGTAAATGATCGGCAGCAGCTTTAACAATGTGTCCTTCCCTTGCTTTTACTACAGTTGCCGGCAACCATTTTGATGCAAACTCCAAATCAGACTTTGCAAACTCATATATTTCTTTTCGTGAAGCTCTGACGAAATCGAACTTAGGGCTTGCGTATATGTTGTCTACAATGGGAACGCTACCGTAAAGGTTAGCAAGAATATTATAAGTATATGCTCTAAAGAAGCGTGCTTCAGCTATTACCGCATTTTTCTCAGCTTCAGTTGCCCAAATGCCATTCGACTCTGGTTTATTAGCATAAACAATAATAGTGTTAGCGCGTGGAATCATTTGCAGATAGGCCCAATTCCAGTAATAAGCAACCGCAGCCGTTGAAGGCGTGATGGCAGTAGTCCAGTTATAAGTTCCATATTCTATTCCTGCAGAAGAGGCAACATCGCTATTGTTGATGTTGCTGTAGTAGGTATCTCCAGCCGTCAATTCATCTCTGGCAGATAATACAAGTGCTGTCAAATAATTCTCATACCCAACCTTAGATGTTAATACTAAATCTGAGTTTAATGAAGATAGCGGCTTCTCATCAAGTAAATCCTTATTACATGAACCCATTGAAAAAAGAAGAAGGACGATTACAGGCCAAGCAATCAGGGCCTTATAATTCAATTTTATTTTAAAAGTTTTCATAATGATTATTTTACCTTAGTAATTGATATTCAATGAATTAAAATCCCATGTTTAGGCCGAATGTAAATGAACGCGGCATAGGAAATTGGGCACCTTCAGTAAGTCCGCCACTCTCCGGATCAGAACCTAGCCAATCTGTGAATGTATAGACGTTTTTGCCGCTGACAAAAACTCTTAGATTAGATATCTTAGCTTTATTTACAAGTGCACGCGGAAATTCATATCCCAGAGAAACATCCTGTATTCTTATAAAATCTCTGCTTTCATACCAGTTATGGCCAAGAGGATTAGTGTAAACCAAGGACGTGCGTGTTGTAGATTTATTAGCACTTGTCCACCATCCGTCATCCAGTTTATTAAGGCTCCTTCCTGTTGTACTGGTACCAGGGCCTAACATGCCGAATGGTGAAATCCAATCCTGCATGGAGTTTATGAATATTGATAGTGATAGATTGCCGTAACGGAAATTATTGGATACCCCAAATCGATATCTTGGATTACCGCCGGAACCTACAACTGTCCTGTCTTTCGAATCCAGCTTCCCGTCGCCATTTAAATCTTTTATCCTGATCCAACCGGCTTTATAACCTGCCGGGATATTATCACCTTCCTGGTAGATGCCATCAATTACATAATCATAATATGAATTGATCGGTTTTCCAATAAACCAGTTGTTTGATATAACATCATCTTCTCTGCCGTCTTTGTTAGTATCAGAACCAAACAAATGAACAATTTTGTTTTTGTTATTAGATATAACCACATTACTGCTCCATTCGAATTTACTCTTTCTGATATTAACTGAATTGATGGTCAGCTCAATACCGCGATTGTTAACTTCGCCTATATTGGTTAGTATACTATTGAAGCCTGTCAGACTTGGAATAGCCCGGCGAACGATCAAATCTTTTGTTGTACTGCTGTAAACTTCAAATGTTCCTCCAAGCCTTCCTTTAAGAAATTCAAAATCCAGGGCAGCATTACTTTTATACGTTGTTTCCCATTTCAAATCATCATTTCCTATGGTTGATGGAAATATTCCAATAGAAGTTGCTCCACCATCTCCATAAACATATTGGGTTATACCAGATAAGCCGAGAGATTGGTAAGGATTAATCGCCTGGTTACCAACAGATCCGTAAGAAACTCTCATCTTCATCATGTCAATAAAACTGACATTTTTAAGAAACTTTTCATCAGATACTATCCATGCCAGTGATCCGGAAGTAAAGTTTGCAAACTTATTATTAGCGGCAAAAACCGAGCTTCCGTCACGACGGCCCGTCAGGGTAACTATATATTTATTTTTAAACATATAATTTAAACGTGCCATTGAAGATATACCCTCTGAAGCACTGGCTGAAGATGAGTTTGTAAGAAAATTACCCAAACTGAGGTCATTAAATCCTAATACATCTATGCTAAGCTGACTGGCATTAGCTGTAGTTGATTCGAATTCATTATGATTACGTCCATACAGCAGTGTAACATCCAGCGTATGATCATTGCCTATTGTTTTCTTGTAACTTAAGATGTTTTCTAATAACCAGTCAAAGCTTTTCTGATCAAGCTTACTAGCGGTGGTAGTATTGCTTACCAGGTATTTATCTTGTCTGAAAAAATTGTAATTATGGTTCCAGCGATAATTCGGTGAATAATTGACCCGATATTCCAATCCTTTAATAAAAGGTACGCTTACCCGGGCAAAAAAACTGCTAAACAAGTTTTCTGCTATTTCTTCATTCGTGGTTAATACCGTACTTCTTATAGGATTAAGACCCGCTTGTTCCTCAGCAACAGAAAACTGTGTAGGTTCTCCATCAGGATAATACCAGGTTCCATAAGGACTTGCCCTATATGCGTCTGATAGGGATGCAGCTTCTCCCGAAAGATCACGGCGTACAAACGTTGCATTCACACCAATGTTCAACCAGTCAGTGATTTTATTGTCAATATTTGCCCGGAATGAATGACGTTTTTGGTTGTCGTTTAAAACCAAACCACGTTCATCTGCTATTGCTCCAGACAAATAATAGTTGCTGAAGTTTGATTTACCCGATACACTCAAATCATAAGAACTCATTCTGCCATCTTGCGAAGCTATATCCCAGGGATTATGGGTGATTCCTTTAGCATAATTGTCTGCTTCAGTTTTTGTTAGATAGCTGGCAATTTGAGCAGGATCTGATGTTAAGCCCGACTGAGTACGATAGTCAAGTATTCGTTGCAGGTATCTTTTGGGAGTTAATAATTTTATTTGGTAAGCTTCGTCAGATACACCAGTAAAACCATTAAATCTGATCGTAGCCTTTTCAGTTGCACCTTTTTTGGAGGTTACTAAAATTACACCGTTCGCAGCTCTTGAACCATAAATAGAAGCTGAACTGGCATCTTTAAGGATATCCATGGTTTGAATATCATTGGGATTTATATCAGATAGACTACCATTAAATATAATACCATCCAATACAATTAAGGGACTATTTGATGCACTTAGAGAATTTTGGCCACGGACAAGAATTGCCCCATCCTGTCCAGGCCGGCCACTATCAGTAAATTGAACACCTGCAACCCTTCCTCTTATTGCCTGAGTTATGCTGGTATTTGGCAAATCACTCTGTTTAGTCATATCCACACTGGATATTGAACCGGTAACAGACCGTTTACTTTGAGTACCGTATCCCACTACAACTACTTCTTCAAGAGATTTCGCATCTGGAAGAAGAATAATATCAAAATCAGATCTATTAGCAACCGGCACTTCCTGAACAATAAAACCCAGGTATGAGAACATCAATACATCGCTTTCATTGTTCACCATCACAGTAAACTTTCCGTCAACGTTTGTAGAGGCACCCGTGGATGTACCTTTAATGGTTACACTAACACCAATAAGGGTTTCTCCTTTGGGGTCTTTTACTGTCCCCGTTACCGTCTTTTGAGCTTGTGCAAAGAACGAAACTTGCAGAAGCATCAATAGAATTATGCACTTTTTAAAATTAAACAGAATACGATAAAAATCATTCTGTACATGCGAAGATTCGCGTAACGTAAATTTGTCATCCATAGCGTTAATAATTATTATTGAATAAATTGCATACATTTTGTTGAGACCCACGAATGCCGGTGAGTCTAATTTTCGTGTTGAATTTAACATTCTTCTACATTTTCTTTTACCGGGCCTATACTTTATATCTTATATTAGATATTAAACTTAAGACTATTTATAGCATATAAATGATAGGTACTTGCCAAATTTATGTAGGATCTTACCATATAGATTTTATTATATTACTAAATTATGGATTGAATATTAGCTTAGTTTAAAGCCTGTATTAACTTGTAGTACAGCCTCCGCTTTTAGGGTTTTCCATTCTTGTATTTATGAAGATTTTCCTATAATAGAATGTTAGAATGATGAGGCTGAATATTAGTTCATTTCTTTAGCATGGAATTACAGCGAATTACTTCTGATAATTAGCTGTTATATCTCTTTCCCATGAATTGTATTCTGCCAATAAGCTTTTTACCAAATCAGGGTGTCTTGAAGAAACATTGTTTGTTTCGCCGATATCTTCACTCAAATTGAATAGCTCAGGAGGGTTCTTGTCGATAAGACAGAGTTTCCATTCTTTTTTCCGCAGAGCCCTTTTGTTTCTGATTTTCCAGTATAGGTTTCGATCAGGCAATTTTTGATTTTCCAGTAAAAGAGGAAGAATATTTATGCCATCAGGATGCAAATTATCCGGATAGCTGGCGCCGGCCAATTTTGAAAATGTAGGATACATGTCCATAGTCATTACCATTTCATCGTTAACTAATCCTGGTTTTATCTTTCCCGGCCAATAAGCAATTGCAGGCACCCGGTGGCCTCCCTCATAAATATCTGTTTTTTGGCCCCGAAGAGGTCCATTGCTCGAAATGTTTTCAAATCCACCCGTTTTATAATCAATGTAGCCGCCGTTATCAGAAGTGAAGATTACAAGAGTATTTTCTTGTAGTTTAAGATCTTTTAATGTTTTTATTATTTTTCCAATGCCATCATCCATAGATTCTACCATTGCCTTTATATGTGGGCGGACATTTTTTCTGTCCGGAATTATGCCCCATTTGTCTTGATCATGGTTTACACCTTCTTTACGATGCGGAGGATCATTAGGGCCTTCCCACGGAAAGTGAACAGCCAGAAGGGAGACATAAAGAAAGAAAGGTTTTTTCGCATTTTTTTTAATGAAGTCAATACTATGATTTGTAATCAAATCTGTACTATATCCTTCCTCCATTTTAAGCTGATCATTGTGCCACCAGTCTTTATTTCCCGCCCGGTCAATGTGTGTATGATGATCGCCATCTCCGGAGCCAAGACCGATAAAATCATCAAAGCCCTGATTTGAAGGGAATAATGGAGGTTTGTACCCCAAATGCCATTTCCCATACATGCCAGTTGTATAACCTGCCTTTTTGAGCACTTCCGCAATTGTTAAAGCACTTAATGGCAGCCCGACATTAGGATCACTATCGCTTAAAGCACTTTCAAACTTCTCTCCAAAACGATGCTGGTACATACCAGTCATTAAAGCAGCCCGGGTTGGGGAGCACATAGGCCCGTTAGAATGAAAATCAGTAAATTTTATTCCATTCTTGGCCAGGAAATCTATATTCGGAGTTCGGTTAATAAGGCTGCCATAACAAGCCAAATCACCATATCCCAGGTCATCGGCCATAATAAAGACAATATTAGGCTTCCCTTTAATATTTTCTTTTCCGTTAGCATGGACCTGCCCTAATGTTGAGAGCGAAAGAATTAATCCTAATCTTAATAGCTTATTCAGGGGTGCATTCATTAGTTTTTATTTAGTACTATGTTGCTATAAATCAGGTGTTTTCTTACAAATCACTTAATATTACTAATCGAGCACCAGTTTCAGTTGATTTTTGAGGTTTTTATAATCTTTATAGAGCTTATCAATGTCGCTTTTTATCTCATTCGTCAAAATTCCGACTTCCTGA
>JBIIWE010000022.1:0-11700 GCA_044339075.1 Daejeonella sp.
GTAATTCGTATAATAAATATAAAACGCGATGGCAGAATTAGATACCTCCGGCGGGGGTAAGAATAAAGGCGGGAAAGTAAGAAGTAAGAAGCAATCAACACGTGTAGATTTAACTGCGATGGTGGATTTGGCTTTCCTTCTGATTACCTTCTTCATGCTTACCACTACGCTAGCTAAACCTCAGGCAATGGATTTAGCCATGCCTGATAAGGAAAAAGAAGATCAGCAGGAATTGACAGTTGCTGATAATAGAACAATGACCATACTTTTAGGTGATAATAATCGTCTTGAATGGTATATGGGACTTGTTGATAAGCCCCTAACTCCTCCTCAGGTTGATAATTATGGAAGGAATGGCATCAGAAAAGCTTTGATCGAAAATGCTAAAAAGGTTATTGCAACTACTGGTGATCCAAGTAAAGGATTAATCGTTTTGATCAAACCTAGTGATCAGTCAAATTATAGAAATTTTGTTGATATTCTTGATGAAATGAAAGTTTCAAACATAGAAAGGTACGCGATCGTTGAGATCTCTGATCCGGATATCGCTTTATTGAAGCGTGATGGCCTCTACAAATAGTTATATTAAACAATTATTAACCCTTTAAAGAATTAAATATGTTAGGGTCTAAAATAGATTTATTCAAACCGGAATGGCTGGATGTTGTATTCGCCGGGAGAAATAAAAGCTATGGTGCTTATGAGTTAAGGAAAGATAATTCCAAAACCACAAGCCGTGCAGTTATTATTGGTTCTTTACTTTTTATTATAGTGGTTTCATTACCATTAATTGTAAGGTATATCTCCGGAATATTGCCAGAGGATGATAAGGTAAAGATTACAGAAGTTGTTCTCGCACCTCCTCCTCCAATTAACAAAGAAGAGCTTCCACCTCCGCCACCTGAACCTCCTAAACCAAAGATCGATCAGATTAAGTTTCCTCCTCCGGTAGTTGTACCAGCAGAAGAGGTTAGAGATGAAGAGCCACCGACAATTGAAGAATTGAAAGTTGCTGATCCTGGTCAGAAGACTATTGAGGGTGATCCAAATGCAGACATTGTTATCGATGAACCAGTTGGCGAAGCTCCAAAAGAAGTTGAAGTTACCGAGGATAATAGTATCAAGGATTTTGCAAGTGTAGAAGTCCTTCCAGAGTTTAACGGTGGTATGGCTGGATGGGGAAAATATCTTCAGAAAAACTTGAAGTATCCTCCTATGGCTCGTGAAAATAACATTACAGGTCGCGTTATTATGAGTTTCGTTGTTGAAAAAAATGGACAACTGACTGATATTAAAGTACTTCGTGGTATTGGCGGTGGTTGTGATGAAGAAGCAACTCGTGTATTGAGAAATGCACCAGCCTGGAAGCCAGGTATTCAGAATGGTCGCCCTGTAAGGGTTGCCTACACCATGCCTATTTTCTTCCAGTTGGCAGGACAATAGGTTGATGTCTTTTTCTGAAGTAGAACAGAACAAACAGAAATCGCCCGCAAAGCGATTTCTGTTTATTTTAGGGCTGGGGATGTTTTCCCTATATTTTGCCTTAGGAGTTGCGATTATCTTTTGGAAAGATTTTCCAATTGATCTTTCATTTGAATACAGACTTGCATTTGCTTTACTATTGATAGTTTATTCATTTATCAGGTTTGTACGTTTACTTCGTTCTTAGTTTTAATGGGTATGAAAAGGTTAGAGATCTTACTTTATTTTGCAGTACCATTATTATGGCTTGTATCGTGTAAGGGTAAACCTTCTGAGCAGCAAACCTATATCAGTGGTAAAGAGCAAATTTTAGTGGATGAATCTTTTGCACCAATAATTGAAGACCAGACCTACTTATTTGAAAGTACGTATCCAGATGCAAATATTGACCTGGTAATGAAATCTGAAAATGAATTATTAAATTTGTTTTTAAGTGATAGTATCCAGGTTGCGATAGTATCCAGGTTGCTAAATGCTCAGGAAACTAGACATTTTGAAGCAAAAAAAATTAAAGTTCGAATTAATCGATTTGCTATTGATGGAATTGCCCTTATAACCCACAATTCGTCAAATTATGTTAATGTAGATGTTTCGGATCTTATTAAGATCCTAAAAGGTGAAAAGTCATCTTTGAAGAGTTTAGTTTTTGATAATGCAAATTCCAGTACAATTAGGTACTTTAAAGAACTTGCAGGTATAAAAAATCTTCCTCAGGAAGGAATTTATGCTCTGAAATCAAATTCTGATGTTATTAAATATGTAAATGATAACCCAGGATCGATAGGAGTTGTAGGTGTAAACTGGATGGTTCAACCACCAGTAGAGCTTGAGAAAATTGTTGAGGAATTAAAGATATTGGGTGTTAAAAACAGGAGTGGACAACCCGGTTCAGATGCTTATTATAAACCCACCCAAAATGACATTGCATTAGGAATGTATCCTCTGACGAGGTCCTTATATGTAATAAATTGTGAAGGTGGTGCAGGTTTGGGCACAGGTTTTGCTTCCTTTATAGCAGGTGAACGCGGACAAAGGATTGTACTAAAATCGGGACTTTTGCCTGATAGCATCCCGTCTCGTGAAATAAATATTGTAAATTAAATTATATTGAAAATGATGAAAAAGGCAATTAAGATAACCCTGGGTTTTGTATTAATAGGTTCAGCAGTTTTTGCTCAGAGTTTAACAGATGCCAGAAAAGCAATTGATGCTGAGCAGTATCAGAAGGGTAAGTCTATTCTGAACACTTTAACAAGTACTCAGCCAACCAATAGCGAGAACTTTTTTTATTTAGGTAATTTATATCTAACAACATCTCCAATTTATATCAGGCCTGATTATATCGATTCTGCTAAAACAGCTTTTAATAAAGGGATCACTGCAAATGCAGAATTTCCTTTGAATTATGTTGGATTAGGTGCAGTTGAACTTGCTATAAAGGGGAATCCTAAAATGAATTTTGATAAGGCAATTTCACTGACCAAAAAGAAGGATTATGTTACTGATTTATATATTGGCAGAGCATATGTAAATGCTCCTATACCAAAGATCGCTGAAGGTTTGGTTCATCTTAATAAATCAAAACTGCTAAACGAAAAAGATGCTCAACTATTTTTAGTATTGGGTGATGCTTATCGTTCAGAGATGAAAAATAGTGAAGCTTTCAGCGCCTATAGAACTGCGTTTGAACTGGATAAAACCTTCTTAAGATCAAAAATTGAATTAGGTAAGATCAATAAGATGTCAAAAGCATTTCCGGAGGCTATAGAGGAGTTTAATAATGTAATTGCACTAGATGCAAATTATGGACCTGCATACCGTGAATTGGCTGAGTCTTATTATCAATGGGCATGGACTTCCCAAAAAGAATATGGAGGTCGTATTAAGCAAGCTTTGCAGTATTACGAAAAATATATGGATCTAACTGACCGTTCATTAGATTCCCGTTTACGTCATGCTGACTTTTTATACCTTACAAAGGACTTTAAAGCCCTTGAAGCAGAGGCTAATGAAATGGCTAAGTTAGACAAAGTGAACCCAAGGGTATTACGTTATCTGGCTTATTCTGCCTTTGAGAACGGTAATTTCATGGCAAGTTCTCAGGCTTTAAAGGATTTTATATCAAAGGTTGAACCAACCCGTTTGATCTCTCAAGATTATTTGTATTTGGGTAGAGCTCAAATGAAAGATACTACAATGTTTGTAGAAGGTTTGGCAAATATTAACAAGGCTGTGGAAATGGATTCTACGAATGCTGTTGTTATGAGTGAGATTGCTCAGGCTTTATACAAAGGAAAAAAATATATTGAAGCTGCTCAGGCCTATGAAATTGCAATCAAGAATCCAGAAAGAGCCCTGCTTGATTACTATTATTTAGGAATGTCATACTATTTTACCTACGGTGGACAGAAAGCAGCTAACCTCAATCCTCCTAAAGACTTGTTAGTTAAAGCTGATACTGCTTTTAGTTTTCTTGTAAAGCGTTCTCCAACTACTCAGGCAGGATGGCAGTACAGAGGAAGAATCAATCGTTTGATGGATGATGAAAATGACAGTCAGGGTTTGGCAGTTCCTTTTTATGAGGCCTACGTTAAGTTAATTACCGTAGATAAACCAGAACTTGCCGTAAAAAGTACTGCAGGTTTGATCGAAGCATGTAACTATCTTGGATCTGTAGCAGCTAGAAAAGAGGGAAATACGGCGAAGGCTAAAGAATATTTTGATAAAGTACTTATCCTGGATCCCACAAATGCAACGGCTACCCAGGCCATTGCAGCCATTAGTAGTGGTATTAAAAATTAAAATATTTGTGTAAAGAAGAAGTCCCTGAACATTGTTTAGGGGCTTTTTTTGTTTATATTTGCATCGTAATATTTAATAATGGAAGCACAAAGTACACCTCTTAATTATCTGCCAATTATATTTCAGATTATAGTGGCTCTAGGATTTGTAGTTCTTACTATGACTATTACCCATTTGGTTGGGCCAAAACGCAAAACATCTGATAAGTTGGTTGCATTCGAATCTGGAATTAAATCAGTAGGTAATGCTCGGCAACCATTTTCTATTAAATATTTTTTAGTCGCAATATTATTCGTCCTTTTTGATATAGAGGTAATTTTTATGTATCCATGGGCTGTAAATTTCAGAGAATTTGGAGTAAATGGCCTGATTGAGATGTTTATATTTATGGGAACTCTTTTACTTGGATTCATTTATATAATTAAAAAGAAGGCGCTGGATTGGGAGTAACATTAGACTGGTTCTAAATAATGGTTTAAATAATTGAAAACATTAAATTTCTTAAATTTGGGCTCATTTTAGACTTATCTGAACTGGGCTTTTTCTTTTGAAAGATTATGAGTGAAGTAAAAATAGTTGAAGCACCTCCGGGTATTGAGGGATCTGGTTTCTTTGCAACATCAATGGATAAGGTGGTTGGGCTTGCGAGGTCACATTCCTTGTGGCCATTGCCATTTGCAACTTCCTGTTGTGGTATTGAGTTCATGGCTACCATGGGTTCGCACTATGATTTTGCTCGTTTTGGATCAGAAAGGCCAAGTTTTTCACCACGTCAGGCAGATCTGCTGATGGTTATGGGTACCATTGCAAAGAAAATGGGACCTGTTTTAAAGCAGGTTTATCTTCAGATGGCAGAGCCTCGTTGGGTAATAGCTGTAGGAGCATGTGCAAGTAGTGGGGGTATATTTGATACTTATTCTGTCATGCAGGGTATTGATGAGATCATTCCGGTTGATGTTTATGTACCGGGTTGCCCTCCAAGACCTGAGGCGATCATTGATGGCTTCAATAAGATACAGGAACTGGTCAAGAATGAATCCCTTCGCAGGAGGGAATCATTAGAATATAAAGAATTATTAGGCAGATACGGAATCCAGTAATGGGCAAAATAAGCAACCAGCAAGTAATACAAAGTTTAACTTCAAAGTTCGGGGATAGAATTTCCGTTCCTAATGAGCCCTTTGGTTTACTGACACTTGAAACTTCGGTTGATAATATCAGCGAAGTTTTACGATTTCTTAAAGAGGATAAAGAACTTAAATTTAATTACCTGACCGATATTACGGGAATACATTTTCCGGAACAGGAACTTTCTATAGGTGTAATTTATCACCTTCATAGCCTGTCAAATAATGTTCGTGTCAGAATAAAGGTTTTTCTTGATGGTAAGGCACCGCATATTCCAACAGCAACCTCCCTATGGGAAGGTGCAAACTGGATGGAACGCGAGTCGTTCGATTTTTTTGGGATCATTTTCGATGGACACCCTAACCTGATAAGAATATTAAATGTTGACGATATGACTGTTTTTCCGATGCGAAGAGAGCATCCACTGGAAGACCCAAATCGTGTTGATAAAAAGGATTATTTCTTCGGAAGATGACGAATCACCCCATATTTACAGATAACGACCCTCAAAAAGAAACGATCACGTTAAACCTTGGTCCTACACATCCGGCAACACATGGTGTTTTCCAGAATGTTTTGGAAATGGACGGGGAGAGAATAGTAAGTGGTGTTTCAACGATAGGTTATATTCATCGTGCATTTGAAAAAATTGCAGAACACAGGCCCTTTTATCAAATAACCCCTTTAACAGATCGAATGAACTATTGTTCATCCCCCATCAATAATATGGGTTGGCATATGACTGTTGAAAAACTACTTGGTATTGAAACTCCTAAAAGAGTCGATTATCTAAGAGTAATCGTCATGGAGCTTGCCCGCATTTCAGATCACCTGATCTGCAATGGGATTTTAGGGGTAGATACAGGAGCATTTACCGGTTTTCTTTACTTAATGGAAGAAAGAGAACATATTTACGAGATCTATGAGGAAATATGTGGTGCTCGTTTAACCACTAATATTGGTCGTATAGGTGGCTTTGAACGCGATTTTAATGATATAGCCTTTGCGAAGATTAAGAACTTCTTGGTCAAATTCCCTCCTATACTGAAAGAGTTTGAGGTGTTATTTAATCGTAACCGAATCTTTATTGAGCGTACCTCAGGTGTTGGTGCAGTTGATCCTGAAACAGCGCTTAATTATAGCTGGAGCGGACCTATTTTACGTGCCACCGGGGTAGATTATGATGTTCGTGTAAATGAACCTTATTCGTCTTATCAGGATTTTGATTTTGAGATCCCGGTTGGAACAAGCGGAGATGTTTATGATCGATACATTGTTCGTAACGAGGAAATGTGGCAGAGCTTAAGAATCATCGAACAAGCACTTCAAAAGATTGAGAAAGAACCAAAAGGTGTTTTCCATGCCGATGTTCCTGAGTTTTACCTTCCTCCAAAAGAAGAAGTTTATAATAATATGGAAGCATTGATCTACCATTTCAAAATTGTAATGGGTGAGATCGATACCCCAAAAACTGAAGTTTATCATGCCGTTGAAGGCGGAAATGGGGAATTAGGTTTTTATCTGGTGAATGATGGAGGCAGATCGCCTTATCGTTTGCATTTCAGAAGACCAAGTTTCATTAATTACCAAATGTATGCACCAATGAGTGCAGGTATGTTATTATCTGATGCCATTATCAATATGAGTAGCTTGAACGTAATTGCAGGAGAATTAGATGCTTAGTGTAACTGAACATAAAGAAATTGAATTTTCAGCAGACTTGATCAGTAAGTTTGAAGAAATTGTAACACGCTATCCTGAAGGAAAGCAAAAATCAGCTTTATTGCCCTTTTTGCATCTTGTACAAGCTGAATATGGATGGGTTAGTCCTGAAGCAATGGAAAAAATTGCAAGTTTTCTTCAAATCCAAGCAATTGAGGTGTATGAAGTAGCAACATTTTACACCATGTTCTTTCTGCGTCCTCAAGGAAAATTTGTCCTTGAAGTATGCCGTACTGGTCCATGTTGCCTTGTAGGTGCAGAAAAGATCATGCATCATATTGAAAAGACCTTGGGTGTGAAGGAAGGGGAAGTAACCACAGATGGTAATTTTAGTTGGAGAGGTGTAGAATGTTTAGCAGCCTGCGGTATGGCTCCTGTATTGCAGATCGGACCTGAATACACCTTTTATGAGAATCTAACAGAAGAGAGTGTTGATAAATTGATAGAAAGTTTAAAGAATAAGAGATGAGAAAACAGATGAGAGACAGAAATTTGAAACCTAATTCAATCTTACGTCTCATATCTCATACTTCACATCTCACATCAAAATAAGAATGGCTCGCAAGTTATTATTAGAGAATATTAATGTACCAGGAATACATACTTTCGATGTTTATCGTCAGCATGGAGGATACCGTGCAGTAGAAAAAGCGTTGAAAACCATGACACCTGATGCTGTGGTTGAAGAGGTTAAAACATCCGGATTACGCGGACGTGGAGGCGCTGGTTTTCCTACAGGGATGAAGTGGAGTTTTTTGGCAAAGCCTGAAGGCAGAGAGCGATATCTGGTTTGTAATGCAGATGAATCTGAACCGGGTACATTTAAAGATCGTTACCTGATGACTCATATTCCCCATCTTTTAATTGAGGGAATGATCGTTGCCAGTTTTGCCCTTGGCGCAAAAACATCTTATATCTATGTTCGTGGTGAAATGATGCCTCAGATCAGGATATTGGAACGTGCAATTGCTGAAGCTAAAAATGCCGGATTTCTGGGCAAAAATATACTTGGATCAGGTTATGACCTTGAATTATATGTTCAGCCGGGTGGTGGGGCCTATATATGTGGTGAAGAAACTGCATTAATTGAATCACTGGAAGGTAAACGTGGAAATCCTCGGATCAAACCTCCTTTTCCGGCAATTTCAGGTGTTTGGGCATGCCCTACAGTTGTAAATAATGTTGAAACTATTGCAGCGGTTGTTCCAATCATTAATGATGGTGGTGAAGAATATTCTAAAATGGGTAACGGTAGAAGTACAGGAACAAAACTGATCTCTGCTTCGGGTAATCTGAATAAACCAGGTGTTTATGAAATTGAACTTGGTCTTCCTGTTGAGGAATTTATCTATTCTGAAGAATATTGTGGTGGTATAGCCAATGGAAAAAGATTGAAGGCAGTAGTGGCAGGTGGTTCGTCTGTTCCAATTTTGCCAGCTAATCTGATCCTGAAAACAATCAATGGTCAGCCCCGTTTAATGAGTTATGAATCACTTTCAGATGGTGGTTTTCAAACGGGTTCAATGCTGGGTTCAGGTGGATTTATAGCGTTTGATGAAGACCAGTGTATCGTAAGAAATACCTGGAATTTTTCCCGTTTTTACCATCATGAGAGCTGCGGGCAGTGTTCTCCATGTCGTGAAGGTACAGGCTGGATGGAAAAGGTACTTCATAGTTTGGAAAATGGTCATGGTAAAATGAGTGATATCGACCTGTTGCTTGATGTTTCCAAGAAAATAGAAGGTAATACGATTTGTCCTTTGGGAGATGCTGCCGCCTGGCCTGTTGCCAGCGCAATTCGTCATTTCAGAGATGAATTTGAATGGCATGTTACTAATCCAAAGGAAGCAATAGAACATAATTATGGCTTGGCAAACTATGCTGATCCATTGCCAAAACTGGAAGAGGTAATTCAAAATTAAATGATTCTTTAACAATGAGCGATAAAGTTAAAGTAACAATAGACGGTATAACGGTTGAAGTTGAACCGGGTACAAGTATTCTCAATGCTGCACGTCAGATTGGGGGAGACATTGTGCCGCCGGCTATGTGCTATTATTCTAAACTTGAAGGAAGTGGTGGCAAGTGCCGTACCTGTTTAGTGAAAGTAAGCAAAGGTTCTGAAAAGGATCCTCGCCCTATGCCTAAGCTCGTCGCATCTTGCAGAACCGGTGTGATGGATGGTATGGAAGTACAGAATATTACTTCACCAGAAGTAATAGAAGCACGCAAAGGTGTTGTTGAAATACTTCTGATTAATCACCCTTTGGATTGTCCGGTTTGTGATCAGGCTGGTGAATGTCATTTGCAGGATCTCTCTTATGAGCATGGTGTTGCTGATACCCGTTATGAATTTGATCGCCGTACTTTCGAGAGAATAGATATTGGTGACAAGATACAATTGCATATGACACGTTGTATTTTGTGTTATAGATGTGTTTATGTTGCAGACCAGATCACGGATAACCGTGTTCATGGTATTTTAGGCCGTGGGGATGCTTCTGAAATTTCAACTTATATTGAAAAAGCAATCGAAAATGATTTTTCAGGGAATGTAATTGATGTTTGTCCCGTAGGTGCTTTAACGGATAAAACTTTCCGCTTTAAAAATCGGGTTTGGTTTACTAAACCTGTTGATGCACATCGTGATTGCCCTAAATGTAAGGGCAAGGTAACACTTTGGTATAAAGGTGAAGAGGTATTAAGGGTAACAGGGCGTAAAGATCAATATGGAGAAGTTGAAGATTTCATATGTAATACCTGCCGCTTCGATACTAAAAATACAAGTGATTGGGTAATTGAAGGACCACGTCATATTTCTCATACTTCAGTAATATCTTCAAATCATTATGAGATGACTCCTTTGCCAGTGATCAAAGAGAATCCAATATTGATTGAAGCCAATAAAATTGAATTTGACAGAGCAACTAAGGTTTAATGGAACTAGCATTTATAATTGAAAAATTCGTATTGGTAACGGTCATATTTCTGATCAGTTTGACTGTAGCAGCATATTCTACACTTGCTGAACGGAAAATAGCCGGTTATTTACAAGATAGGGTAGGTCCAAACAGAGCTGGTCCCGGAGGTATGTTTCAGCCATTGGCAGATGGATTAAAGATGTTTTTCAAGGAAGAGATCATACCTACAGACTCAAGCAAAGCACTCTTTATTTTAGGGCCGTCGCTTGCCTTATTAACTTCTTTAATTGGAAGTGCAGTAATTCCATGGGGTGAAAGCATACAGATAGCTGATCGTCTGGTTAGTTTACAGATTGCAGATGTAAATGTTGGAATACTCTATATTTTCGGAGTGGTTTCTCTTGGCGTATATGGAATTATGATCGGTGGATGGGCTTCTAATAATAAATTTTCGTTGATGGGGGCTATCAGAGCGGCTTCACAAAGTATCAGTTATGAAATTCCGATGGGTCTGTCGATCATCGCATTATTGATGGCTACTAATACCTTGAGCATGAAAGAGATTGCCGAGCAGCAGCATGGTATGAATTGGAATATATTTTATCAGCCATTGGGTTTCATTATTTTCATGGTTTGTTCTTTTGCTGAAACCAATAGAACACCGTTTGATTTGCCTGAATGTGAGACAGAACTTGTTGGGGGCTATCATACTGAATATTCCGGATTTAAGATGGGAGCATTCATGTTCGCTGAATATCTGAATATGTTCCTTGCCTCTGCTGTAATGTCAACGCTTTACTTTGGTGGTTACAACTATCCGGGAATGGATTGGGTGAACAGTATGCTTGGTCCATTGTTTGGCCCGTTGATAGGAATGGGAGTATTGCTTTTTAAGATCTTTGCATTTATATTCTTTTTCATGTGGGTAAGGTGGACAGTTCCACGTTTTAGATATGATCAGCTTATGAATCTGGGCTGGAAAGTGTTGATTCCTTTGGCAATTGCAAACATTGTCATAACAGGAATTGTGATTACAATTTTTGACAAACTTTAATTCTTCTGATCGATTAATAATCAGATTGATAAAATTTAAAAAACCCTTTTAGGAGGATTTAGGGTCTATGGAACCATTAAGTAACAGGAAAAAAGTATTAGAACAGAAACCTATGGATTTCTGGGAGCGTTTATATCTCCCGGCAATTTTCCAGGGGATGGGAGTTACTTTCAGACATATGTTCAAAAAGAAGGAAACTATTTTCTATCCGGAAGTTGAACGTGAATTTTCCGAGAACTGGCGAGGAATGCATTCTCTTAAACGGGATGAACAAGGACGCGAACGTTGTACTGCTTGCGGACTATGTGCTCTTTCATGTCCTGCAGAGGCAATTACAATGATCGCTGGTGAGCGCCAGAAAGGTGAAGAAGAATTGTACCGCGAAGAGAAGTATGCTGCTGTATATGAGATCAATATGCTTCGTTGTATTTTTTGCGGACTATGCGAAGAGGCTTGTCCGAAAGAAGCTATTTATCTGGATGGACCTATTGTTCCTGCAGATTACTTAAGAAAGGATTTTATTTACGGTAAAGACAAATTAGTTGAAGAGCCTTTTAAAGCTTAAAGACTATATAAATTTATAATTGGGCA
>JBIIWE010000383.1:0-3367 GCA_044339075.1 Daejeonella sp.
GCAGGAGTTGTGCACCCTCGTTTATCAAATTTTGAGTTAAAATATTGAAAACGCTGTAATTTGATTAGAAAATGTAATCAATAAATTATAAAATTAGTTTGAACTTTTAATCAAACTCATTTTATATTGAAGGGGACTTTGATTAGTATGGCTCTTAAAGACTTTGCAAAAATGAGAGTTGGAATTGTACCCACATAGATATGCTATTTCGGAGATGGGTTTATCAATCCCCATCAATAATTTACATGCATGCGTCATACGCGCATCAACAAGGTGTTGGGAAAGCGTCGTTTTGGTCCTTTTTTTGAAGAAACGACAGAAAGATGGTATTGCCATACAGGCAACCTCTGCAACCTCTTTTAAGGAAATTGGTTTATGGATATTTTCATTTATAAATTTGTATACATCAATCAACCTGTCAGAATTAAGTCCAAAGGGGTTTGCAAGTTCTTTATTATTAATAAAATTTCTCTCCTTAGTTATGGAAATGAGATTCATGATCTGTAAAAGCCCGATTGCTTTTTCGAAACCTGTTTTCGAAACGAGCTCAATTAGAATTTTTGATATAATAGTCCTTGTTTTGCCAAAAATATTGATCCCTTTTGATGCCTGCTGTAACATCTCCTTAACTTCATCAAATTCTTTTACAAAAGAAAGCATGGACTCAAATATTTTCGGATTGATATACATAATAACCACCTTGGCATGCAGTGTTGAATCCTTTTTATAGAAAACAGGATCACTTAGCCATAGATGCGGAACATAGG
Organism: Daejeonella sp.; assembly: GCA_044339075.1. GTDB lineage: Bacteria > Bacteroidota > Bacteroidia > Sphingobacteriales > Sphingobacteriaceae > Daejeonella. Next base: position 768 of record JBIIWE010000383.1, read on the forward strand.
GGCCGATAAATACCATATCGCCAGTTTTATAATGAGTTACCTTGTTGCCAATTATTTTTTTTCCATGACCTTCTATAATAAATACCAATTCAAGTTCAGGATGGGAGTGATAGCAAGGACGGCCATGTAGGGGAGAGAATAAATATGCCTGATCTCTCAATTCTACATGTAGGGAGTTATTGATAAACGGTGTTATTTCTGTTTGTAATAGCCTCATCCTTTGAAAAGCAATTGCTTGTTAGTATTCTTCAATTTTGCTGTATTTAAATTAAGTGTTTATGTAAAATTAAAAAGATAGTAATTATGCGTAGTCGGTAAACTTCCTTGAAATTGTCATTTCAAATTGCAATACTAAGACGACAAAGTCGCTAGGTAGTGAGTATTGGGATTAAAATTAAATATATAAATTAAAATAAGACTTTTGAATAAATTAAGATTACCCAGTCTGAAAATTTGAATGCAAGTTAAATGTAGAGATATTTAAAATAATGCATTCTTGGGAGTTAAAAAATCAGTTTCTAGTATAAAATATTATTTTAAACTTTATTCATTTCACATTTATTTATAGTACTTATATAAATTACTAAATCATTGAAATTGATTGCCAGTATAATACATGTGGACTATCTGATTTCCAAAATTCAGTAGAGGGTTTTGTCTCAATAGTTTCCTAAACGTTTAGGATACTATTGTTAATTTATTAATATTTAGGGCATTCTGATTGAACTACCCTAGATTTTCTATTTTTATTAGGTTTAATAGTATGATTTGGTAAGAAACATGAAAAGCAATATAATGACCTTCTCTACAAATGATTTAAACTGATTCCCTATATTTATATTGAAATAAATTATTATTTACTCGATAGTTCGATTAATTGCATGTATTTAATATTAATTGTCAGAATTTTTTAAAAAAATATAAAGAAATATGAAGAAACCCCTTATTTTGCTGATTTTATTGCTTTTAATTCAGGGTATCGCCTTCGGCCAGGATGCGGTTTCTCTTGCCAATCGTTTTATTTCATTGCTCAGCGATGCCCAGAAAACTGAATCTGTTTTCGCATTTGATACCGAAGAACGATATAATTTCCATTTTGTGCCAAAAGTGAGAAGGGGAATCACATTTAATGAAATGAATTCAGCACAGCAAGAAATAGCTTATGATCTTTTAAAGTCTTGTTTGGGAGATGAAACTTTCCAAAAGACCATTGATATCATGCAATTGGAAACAGTTTTAAAAGAGTTGGAAAAAAGGAAACCAGAAGATAAATATCGTGATCCTGGTAATTACCACTTCACGATTTTTGGCACACCCTCCTCAAAAACTATTTGGGGCTGGCGATTTGAAGGCCATCATATTTCTTTCAATTTTTCATTCAATAAAAAGTCCTTGGTAGCAGGTACTCCCGGATTTCTAGGAAGCAACCCAGCCATTGTACTTAACGGGCCAATGGCCGGTAAGCAAGTATTGAAAAATGAATCGGATAGGGGATTTGCCTTGTTAAATTCTTTGACCGATGCACAAATTAAAAAGGCAATTATTGATACTGTAGCATTTGCAGATATTCAAACATTTAATAAACGCAATGCGATGATGGGGAAACCTGTTGGTATCAGATATTCCGAGTTGTCAAAAGAACAACAATCTTTAATGGTACAGTTGATGAGTATTTATGTTCATCGCTACAAGCCTGATCTTGCTGAAAAAATGATGAGCGATATTCGCAAAGCGGGTTTAGAGAATGTTTGGTTTTCATGGGCAGGCCATACAAAACCAGTTATTGGTAAGGGAGCATATTACCGAATTCAGGGTCCTACAATTATAATTGAATACGATAATACTCAGAACAATGCTAATCATGTGCATTCAGTAGTACGTGATTTAATGCATGACTTTGGAGGGGATTTGTTGTTAGAGCACTATAAAAAGGGGCATTCACATAAATAATCAGGGAATTTCATCCTAAAAAAATCAGGACTAAAATTAAAGGCCCCGAATCAATGATTTGAATCAGGGCCTTTTTCAATAGTATCTATTTTAAAATACTCTTATATCTCAAACGAGAAATCATCGTCTACTTTAGTTTGCTCTGTATGATTCTCTGAATATTCATATCGTTTTTCAACAACTTCCTGATTAGCTTTGATGTAATCAATGGTTTCTTTCAAGCCTTCTGCAAACTTTTCAAAGTCTTCCTTGTAAAGAAAGATTTTATGCTTTATAAAAACACCATCTTCCAAGCGTTTCTTGCTTTCTGTTACGGTTACATAGTAATCATTTGAACGCGTAGCTTTAACATCGAAAAAGTAGGTGCGCTTCCCTGCTCTTACCTTCTTCGAAAAAACCTCTTCTCTTTCTTTGTTGTCGAAATCTCCCATTGTTTTTTTTAGTTTCTTGAGGTAAATATAATAGATATTCGGAAAGTAACAAATTGATTTTTTTCTGGCTTGGTAAATTTCAGAAACGAATGGTCAGAAGCTAGGAATGCCCGAACTATTTTGATAGGTAACTCATGACCTTTATTTTTTAAGGTTTAGTCATTAGGGTATCTGCTCTTCGAGAAGCTGTTTTTCGAATAATTCGAAATAAATCCTTTT
>JBIIWE010000384.1:0-3364 GCA_044339075.1 Daejeonella sp.
TTCAGGACAAACTCATCATATTTTTCTTAAATATGGGTTTAAAAAGTTTGAACAAATCTTAATTTCAGTTTGCTTTGTATCATTTAATATTTTATATAATACTAATAATCAATGTTTTAACTCAATTTTTTTTATAGGTAAATTATTTCCTGCTTTTAAGAAGATAAAAGAATATGAGAGGGACCTAAGCAAGCTTTACGATTTAAACGACATCCTTGCGATGGCAATTATTACTGTGATTTGTGGGGAAGTTACCTGGGATAATATTGGGGATTACCGCCAGGCTAAAGAAGATTGGCCGTCAGGGTTCCTCAATTTAAAGAACAGAATTACTCCGCAGACACATTTAGCTGACTCATAAGTTCCATTGAAAGTCAGTGTTTTGAGTAATTTTTTATCGAGTGGCTTTTTGAACTGATAAAAGTAACTGATATAAAGGAAATCATAAATATTGATGGCAAAACAATGCGAAGAGCAAAAGCCTATTAGGAAAAATCACCGGTTCAAACGGTTAGCGCCTGGGCACACCAGAATAATTAAGTGCTAGGGCAGGCAAAAGTTACTGGAAAGAGTGATGAAATTACCACTACACCCAAACTATTGGAGGTCTTGAGCATTAAAAGAAGCTTTGCAACCATTAATGCTATGGACTGTCAAACGGATATTGCAGAGAAGATAATCGAAAAAGAAGCAGGTTATTTTTTAGATGTAAAAAACATCAGGAACTGCTTTTTGAAAAAATGTGTGATGAATTCAGGTTTTCAAAAGAAATCGAGATAGATGTAGGTATCAACATGGGGCGCGGGCAGATATAAACCCGAAAATGCAGCATTATTAAAAACTTACAACATGTTGAAAATTGGAATGAATGACCGGGGATGAATACCGTAATTAAAATAGAAAACACAAGAGAATTTAAAAATAGTCAAAAAGCTATTCGGTATTATATCTCAACCTTTGTGGTACTGCCAAAGAATTTCAGCACATTATCCTCTCGCATTGGAGCATGGTAAACAAATTGCACCAGACACTGGATGTTTCAATATTTGAAGACCAAAGCAGGAAAAAAGATTAAAATGCAGCTTAAAACTTCTATATACTACTTATAATCGCTTTTAACTTGTTGAAAAATGAAAAAACAGCGAAGGCTGGTTTAAGAAGTAAAAGGCTTAAGAAGGCTGGGATAATAATCACTATAAGGAAAAATTGATCAATTTATGATGCATTTGCCCTGTAATAAATTAATTAAAAATTAGTTTTTTTTAAAACAAAGGTCTATTATTGCAATATTGATGAAGGGGAAGCTTTTTAGATATTTAGGATATATGCTATTGTTTGCAATGATTGCAGCTAGCATCCCTTTGCATCAAATTTTCCATAAGCATACCAATAGCTCATCTTACAGCCTTTCAAAAGATCAGGCTGGTTTTAAAACTTCTGAGAAGTCATGTTCTAATACCTTGCAGATTCTTCCAAGTGGAATTCTGATTTCTTTTCTTGAGTCATCTGATATTATTGAGAATTGCTCTTTAGTAGTTCCTGTATTACCAGATAATTTTATCTCTCAACTTCAATTATTTTTAAATAAAGCCCCTCCTGTTGTTTTAGCCTAATTATTTTTTAGCTAAACAATATTTTATGAGAGACTTTTCGAGGCTGATTCTGCCTGTTATATTATTATTTTTCTTTGTTCCTTTAGCTGTTTATTCCCAGAATTGCAGTTACACACTCTATGGTTCTGTTAAAAACAGATCTAGTTTAATAGTGCTTAATGGGGCCAGTATATCAATTAAGGAAACCGGAAAGACAGTTATTTCAGACAGTGAAGGGCACTATCATTTTGATAAACTTTGTTCTGGAACCTATACGCTTGTTGTTAATTATGTAGGATACCAATCTTACCAGATCGAAGTTAACCTAGAAAGAAATAAGGAAACCAATTTTTTCCTTTCACAAGAATCCACAGAATTATCCGGGGTGACTGTGATCAGTACAAAGGTTGGAGATAAACCCGTTCAGATCAACAGTAAACTTACCGGAAAAGAGCTTGAATTATCAAGAGGTGAAACTCTTGGCGATGCCCTAAAAAGAATACCTGGCATGAGTACTGTTCAAACAGGTCCTTCAATTTCAAAGCCGGTTATACATGGTTTACACTCAAACCGTGTATTAATTTACAATGCCGGAGTAAGGCAGGAAGGCCAACAGTGGGGAAGTGAACATGCTCCTGAAATTGATCCATTTATTGCAAATCAACTAACTGTAGTTAAAGGCGCATCGAGTGTTATGTATGGCGCTGATGCCATAGGAGGAGTAATTTTAGTAGAGCCGGCATTACTAAATTATCATCAGGGGATTTCCGGACAAGTAAACCTTGTGGGAATGAGCAATAACGGTCAGGGTACAGTTTCGGGGATGCTGGAAGGTTCAATAAATAATGGAGATCATTTTAGTTGGCGGGTACAGGGTACTCTTAAAAATGTAGGAAACGCTAAAACACCTGATTATTATCTTCGTAATACAGGATTTAATGAACAAAATGCCTCAATACAGTTGGGGTATAAAAAGAATAAATTTAATACAGATCTGTTTGCCAGTACATTTAATTCTAAATTAGGAATATTCACCGGATCCCATAGCAGTAGTACCACAGACCTGCTAAATGCTATTGGTCGTAATCAACCTCTTCTATCTGATCAGACGACATTACTTTACGAAATCGAAAGACCCTATCAATTAATAAATCATAATGTACTTAAGCTTCGCGCAGGCTACATTTTAGAAGGATTTGGAAAAGTAAATTTACAATACAGTATACAGGAGAATAACCGGGAAGAATATGATCTCGTCAGGAGATCTAATGAAGGTAATTATCAACTTCGTTTTGATCTTACAACTCAGGCTCTTGACCTTTATCTGGACCATAATCCTATTGCAGGTTTTTCAGGTAGGTTAGGATTCAACAATATGTTTCAGCAGAATTTTTATGATGGACGTTTTCTAATTCCGTTTTTCGATAGTTATAATGGCGGATTGTTCCTTATTGAAAAAATAGCGTTCAATAAATGGGAGCTCGAAGCAGGAATACGTTACGATTACAAATGGATGCAAGCCAGATTACGCGAAAATGTTTTGGATGATTCAAGCCCAGAAATTAGACCGGAATTTGATTTCAACCAATTTTCGGGGACCCTGGGTTCTGCTTATAACGCTGGGAATGGATATAAGTTTACTTCCACTTTGGCCAAAGCATGGAGACCCCCAGCCATTAATGAGTTATTCAGTAATGGGGTCCATCATGGTAGTGCAACTTTTGAAAAGGGCGACCCGAACCTGAAAGAGGAGTCATCAATTAATCTTACGG
>JBIIWE010000385.1:0-3362 GCA_044339075.1 Daejeonella sp.
TCTGGCCTTACCTCCGCCCAAAAGGGCTTCTTCTTGTTTCTTCCTTAAAATTTCTATTTTATTGTTCAAAATATGCCGGTTTTTTTAATTGGTCATTAGGCGTGAAATTACTAAAAATTGAATAAAGGAATCCAACAAACCACCCGTTTTCCATTGTTTACATTCATGTGATTGAATATCTGGTGTAAAGCGATCAATTACTGTTACAATTCATTGGAGTCAATTACAAATTGTTATAATAATGCTAAATTTGTAGCAAACAATATAATGAGTCTCAGAATATTTATTTTTATAGGGTTTTCGTTATTTTCTCTGAGTGTTTTCGGTCAAAATGAAAAGGATGAGGAAGCAATGATTGCTGACTTTAAAGGTGTGCATTTCATGTCACCAGATACCTCGTTTTATATTAATTTTCGGTTTAGAATGCAGAACCGATTAGGAGCATACACCCGCTCGGGTAATGATCTTAGTTTTAATGAGTACGATCTCCGGGTACGTAGATTAAGAATGCGTGTTGATGGGTTTATAATGAATCCTAAGTTAACATATAGTATTCAACTTGCATTTACACGTGGTGATCAGGATGTAGATAATACAGGTATTGCAAATATTGTTCGCGATGCAGTGATATTTTATCACTTTACTCCCAGGTTCTATATTGGATTCGGGCAGAATAAATTGCCGGGTAATAGGCAGCGTGTAAATTCATCAGGCCAGCTGCAATTCGCCGATCGTTCCATCGTAAATGGAGCAATGACAATTGATCGAGATTTTGGTTTAAAGGCCTATTATAATAATAAAATCGGTGAAATGGATTATCATTTGAAAGGGGCAGTATCATCAGGAGAAGGAAGAAGTGTAAACTCCACAGATGACGGCCTTGCCTATACTGGGAGGGTAGAATTATTGCCACTCGGTGAATTTACAGGTGGAGGTGATTATTCAGAAGGTGATCTCGAGCGCGAGCCTAAACCGAAAATTTCTATTGCTGCAGGATACAGCATGAATAAAAAAACTAATAGGACAGGGGGGCAACTAGGGAAAGATCTTTACAGACCTGTTGACATGGCAACATGGATGTTCGATGCAATCGGAAAATACAAAGGCTGGGCATATTCTGTTGAATATATTAAAAGGCATGTTGATAATCCATTAACTTATAGTACATCGGGAAGTTTAATGTATGCATTCACAGGCGATGGAATCAATCATCAGTTTTCATATATATTCCCGAGAAATCTGGAGATTGCCTTCCGTTATTCTCGTTTAACTCCATCCATAAAGATTTTGGCTAATGAGCTCAGGAAAAATATACTGGAGCTTGGTACGACAAAGTATTTTAACAAGCACAGGGTTAAAATGCAATTAAATGTCAATTATATGGCTACTAATGGTAATTATGCATTAAAACATGCTGGAAACCGCTGGGGAGTATTGACTCAATTTGAGCTAGGGATCTGACCTGATTTATTGAAATTGATTTAATGTAACGATTTCATAAATTTTCTAATTTTTAGTACATTGACAAAAGTTTGTATTAGCTTTACGATGTGGTATTGAAAACCTATAACACTGAAGGTGTACTTAGATGAAAAAAGAATTCGCTAAAAAAATATTAAGCTTCGTCTTTTTATTCATCTTTTTCGCAAAGATGGTCATATCCATCGCACCTTTAATCGCCGATCATATTGATAACAGAATTGTCAATTCTGTAATTATGCAGCTTGAGATTGAAACAAGTGCATCAAAGGGCGTTGATCAGGCTAAAGAATCATTAAATAAAGGGGAATGGTTAAGTGGTATATTCAAATTTAACCTATCCAGCCCTCAAACTTCTGTTGCATTGAAAAAATACAGTGCAAGGAGCCAGTTTTTAATCGAATCATTTTTCCCTTCTGTTCCCACTCCACCTCCAAACTGTTAAATCTGATTTAACGCTTCATCACCCTTTTCATTTTTTTTGTAGATCATTAATTTCCTGCTTAATCATTTATTGGTTCTGTTAGTTTTCTATTTATTCAAAAAAATGAAATAATACTCTTGAATTATTTCAATCGTCTTATGCAGCGTTAAAATCCGCAATTCTGCTATTTCTCATAGCAGAATTTAATTATCAGTTAATTCATATACAGCAATTTAACGAATGAGACATCATAAAGAACAATCAAGGGAATTACTCACGCCGCGTTTAGCACTGGAGTTTTTAAAGGATGGGAATAGCCGCTTTTGTAAGAACCTGAGCTATAACCGGGATAATCAACAAATCGTCATGGAAACAGCTACAGGGCAATGGCCTTTCGCTGCAGTTTTGAATTGCAGTGATTCACGCTTAGCTACTGAACTGATATTTGATCAGGGTATTGGAGATATTTTTAGTATTCGACTGGCAGGTAATGTGGCAAGTCCGGAAGCCATTGCAAGTCTGGAATATACTTGCAAGGTATTATATAGTAAACTGATAGTGGTACTTGGACACACCAATTGTGGAGCTGTCACCGCAGCTTGTAATAATGTCCAGATGGGCAACCTTGAAGTGTTATTGAAGCATATTAATCCCGCAATTGAATCTAAAAAGGAAACCATTAGCGATCGTAATGGTTCTAATGAAGTGTTTTTGAATAATGTATTGCATAACAATGTTCATCAACAAATTGAAACCATAATCAATGGAAGTGGTATCATCCGAGAACTTCTTGAAAATCAGCAGATCGGAATAATTGGGGGTATGTATGATATCAGTACTGGTGAAGTTGAGTTTTTCGAGGAGACGTTTGATTTAGAGCACTTTAATGCTGAAACTGAACATCAGACGTTTTAATGTAAATACCGTCAAATTTTAAAATAAGGGTTGGCTGTCCGAAAATTCCGGGCAGGCAACAAAAATAAAAGATTAATAAAATTCAATACATCTAATTATGTTTTAATGGAAAAGAAAAATTCAATTTTTAATTTTAGTCAGTACTTCTCTGCGGGCACAGTCAAAAAAGATTTACCAGCCAGTATTGTGGTCTTCCTGGTTGCCTTGCCTTTATGTCTGGGAATTGCACTTGCTTCAGGCGCACCACTTTTTGCTGGGATATTAACAGGAGTACTTGGAGGTATCGTAGTAGCATCTATCAGCGGATCTCAGCTTAGTGTTAGTGGTCCTGCTGCAGGTTTAACAGTAATTGTTTTTGGTGCAATTGCTTCCCTTGGTAGCTATGAAACATTTTTGCTTGCAGTTGTACTTGCTGGTATACTTCAGATTTTTCTTGGAATATTAAAAGCAGGAATTATAGCAAATTATTTCCCTTCTTCTGTGATTGAAGGTATGCTGGCCGCTATAGGTGTGATCCTCATTTTGAAACAGATTCCACACGCTG
>JBIIWE010000386.1:0-3358 GCA_044339075.1 Daejeonella sp.
CGTCAATTGATGAGCGACATAACACTCGAAGATGGCTAACTGAACTGATTGAATAAAAAATACGGAGCCTTGGTATAGCCATATCGCTCAATAGCCCGGTGCTTTAGCTCCGGGTTAAGATCGGGGTTTTAAGACCGGGCTTTAGCCAAAAACCTGAGCAGCCGGAACAGAACAAATACCGGTGCTTCAGCGCCGAAATACCGATAACTAATCCACATCTACCATTCCCTAACGCTAATTTTTAGAATATTGGGCTAAAGCCCGCCCGGATGAACTCCGTTCGGACTGGCCCGAAAACGAACAAACTCGTTAACCCCAGCTAAAGCTGGAGCCTATTTAGCGACCGTACTGGTGTCATGTCATTAATACTTTGACGAACCCATCGAAATACCAAGGAGGCTAAAATAAAATGGCGGCATACCTGTGACGATGAGAGGATGAAATTATTGAAACTTTATCCGTCAATTGATGAGCGACCTATCACTAGTTGAATTTTATTGATAAATGACTGTCTTTAACTCCCTTTTTAAGGAAAGTTCTTCAGCTTTATTGTGCAGATAAAATAGAATCAGCGGGCATTATCTACTTCAATTACTTCATTTTGTGGAATTCTCCTTTATAAATCATACCTTTGCAAAAAATTTAAGAGTAATTTTTTAATGCAAAAAATAAGAAACATAGCGATTATCGCTCACGTTGACCACGGTAAAACTACATTGGTTGATAAAATTTTACACCAAACCAATTTGTTCCGTGACAATCAGGCAACGGGTGATCTGATACTAGACAGCAATGATCTTGAGCGTGAACGTGGTATAACCATTGTTTCCAAGAATGTTTCTGTAAACTATAATGGTGTCAAAATTAATATTATTGATACTCCTGGTCACGCTGATTTCGGTGGCGAGGTAGAACGGGTTCTTAAAATGGCTGATGGAGTAGTTCTTTTAGTCGATGCTTTTGAAGGCGCTATGCCTCAAACACGATTTGTAACTCAAAAAGCACTTTCATTGGGATTAAAGCCTGTTGTAATTGTAAATAAGGTTGATAAAGAAAATTGTCGCCCAGAAGAGGTTTATGAATCAATTTTCGAATTGTTTTTTAACCTTGAGGCAACTGAAGACCAGCTGGATTTCCCTGTTTTATACGGTTCATCTAAGCAAGGCTGGATGAGTCATGACTGGAAAGTGCAGACTGAAGATATCACACCTCTGCTTGACACTATTTTAGAGCATATTCCAGCAGCACCTAGTTTTGATGGTACCCTTCAAATGCAGATCACTTCTTTGGATTATTCATCCTTTGTTGGTCGTATCGCAATTGGTCGTGTAGCACGTGGGGTAATTAAAGAAAATCAGCCGGTGTCTTTAGTTAAGCGCGACGGAACTATTCAAAAATCAAGGATCAAAGAATTATATACTTTCGAAGGACTAGGAAAGATCAGAGTTCAGGAGGTTGCTTCAGGAGATATTTGTGCTGTTGTTGGTATTGATGGTTTTGATATTGGTGATACTATCGCCGATTTTGAGAAGCCGGAACAACTAGAAGTTATTAAAATTGATGAGCCAACAATGAATATGTTGTTCACCATCAATAATTCTCCGATGTTCGGTAAGGAAGGGAAATTTGTAACCTCACAGCGTTTGCGCGAGCGTCTTTACAAAGAGATGGAGAAAAACCTTGCTCTTAAAGTTATTGAAACTGATTCTCCTGATTCGTACCTTGTGTATGGTCGTGGTATTCTGCATTTATCGGTATTGATCGAAACAATGCGACGTGAAGGGTATGAGCTACAGGTTGGTCAACCTCAGGTAATTATTAAGGAAATCGATGGTGCTAAATGTGAGCCTATTGAAACTCTTATTGTTGACGTTCCTGCAGAGGTTTCCGGTAAAGTTATTGAGCTTGTTACTCAGCGTAAAGGTGAGTTACTGATCATGGAACCAAAAGGAGATCTTCAGCATCTGGAATTTGAGATTCCGGCACGTGGTATCATCGGATTACGTAACAACGTATTAACTGCTACAGCTGGTGAAGCTATTATGGCCCATCGCTTTAAGTCATATGAGCCATGGAAAGGAAATATCCCTGGCCGTCTGAATGGTGTTCTTGTTTCTATGGAAAAAGGTTCAACTACAGCTTATTCAATTGATAAATTACAGGACCGTGGCCGTTTCTTTATTGAACCAGGCGTGGAAGTGTATGAAGGTCAGATTATGGGTGAGCACATTCGTGATAATGATTTGGTTGTAAACGTTGTGAAAGGAAAGGCATTGACCAATATGCGCGCATCAGGTACTGATGATAATGCACGTATTGCAACAGCCATTAAATTCTCACTTGAAGAAGCAATGGAATACATTCAGGCTGATGAGTATATTGAAATTACTCCTAAGAGCATGCGTTTACGTAAGATCTACTTGAGCGAAAACGAACGTAAGATCAATGCAAAGAAATTTGTGAATCAATAAACGATCAGAATCTTTTCTGATAAAATACAAATAAAGGCTCAGTGTAAACTGGGCCTTTTCTTTTTTAAAGCCCGCTGGATTTATCCCACATCTGCCGGATGAAAAAACAATTTTAGTCTAATGAAAAACTTTATCTAAGTTTGTTTTAATGAAGTTTCCAGTCGTGCCCGGTTTTGACCAGCAAGCTTTTAATAAATACCTGAAAAACACTGGCTGGTTGTTCCTTGCCAGAGTTGGAAGTCTGTTCATAAAGATCCTTGCCGGTATTGCAGTTGCAAATTACCTGGGCAAAACCGAAAACGGCTTGCTGAACTATCCGGTGGTCTTCGTAACATTTTTTATTGCTGCCGCTGCTCTGGGTCTGGATGGCTTTGTTACGCGCGAATTGCTTGCATCTCCCAGGAATAAGAATAAACTATTGGGAACAGCTTTTCGAATGCGTTTTCTGGCAGGACTGATCATTATTCCTCTTGCGTCTTTAACATTTCTATTATTTAAAGGAAATAACTCAGATATACCTGTCAGCTATATTCTTATAGCCTCTTGCATAGGAATAGCCCAATCTTTAAATATCATAGACAGTTATTTTCAATCGCAGGTTCAAGGCAAATACGTCATGATGGTTCAGGTAGCTGGAAATCTGCTCTCTGCCGGTATTAAACTGCTTTTGATAGTCATCTCTGCTCCCTTATCATGGTTTATCTGGACTTTATTAGCCGATGCGGTTTTATTGGGAATAGGTTACTTAATAGTCTACAGGGCAAGAGGTAATAAAGTTTCTGAATGGCAATTTGAAAGCAGCCTGGCTGGCAATCTCCTGAAGCATTCCTGGCCGCTTGCATTTTCTGCCATCCTGGTTACAGTTTACATGAAGATAGGTCAGTTGA
>JBIIWE010000387.1:0-3350 GCA_044339075.1 Daejeonella sp.
TCGAGACTGGCATAAACTGATTCCATGATATTTCCTCTGGAAATTCCGCAATGATTCGGACTTAACCCATCCATTGTGCCAGCCATTTTTGTTGCAAGCACTACATTACGCCTTTGGTCAGGGTTATTTTTAAACCATTTTCCTATGATACGTTCACTATTGCCCGAGGCATTATTGTATCGGTTTGCAGTATCCCAAAAGGTCACGCCCAAATCAATAGCCCTATCAAGAATACTTAATGAATTCTTCTCATCAATCCGTGAATCATCGCCACTTTCGGGATAACCCATTTTCCAGGTCCCCAGACCTATATTTGACACCTTAAGACCAGATCTTCCCAATGTACGATAAGGCATATCATTAAAAGAATTGACTACGAAAGGAGCATTGTAAAATGCCTGACCAGGATATTCTGAATTACTCATTAGAGAATTATTAGATTATGTTTTCCGTTTCCGGAGAATATATTTTTATTAAATGGGGTAATCTGCAAAAACAGATTCACTATTTTTTACGAAAAGATTCCAGAAGGCTTTTCTCCTCTTTTCAATATCCTGTCTATAGCCAGTATAGATACCATCAGCTGGCGGGGATAATGATAATGTTCAGCACGAACACTGGTATGCTTTTCCATCTTCCTGTCACCGCTATCAACAACAAAGGCATATTCAGGTCTTACATATTTTTCTCTAACATAAGCTTCTGTTCTAGCAAAACAGTTCAATGCCCATTCATCGCCGGTATGCTCGATCAGGATCAATGCTCCTATGAGGATCTCCTCCTGCAACCAGCGCAATTTATTTAAGGTCCAGGTATTAGTACTGACATTATCCATAACATGAAAATGACCTCCATAAATATCATCCCATGCTACATCAACATGTCTTTTAAATGCTTCCGAGGCACTTTTAAACAAGTTTGCATCCTTTATTAGCACTGCATAATTCATGACGAAGGCTAAAGTTTCACATCCATGACCGATATCGCCAAACTGTGAGGCTATAGGATCTGTCAGCGGACTCATATCATGTGCTAATGCTTCATTAAGCAATTTAAATTCAGGGTTTAAATGATGATTCATGATCGCATCCACACAACGGTCGGCCAATGCTCTGATCTCCTTATCAGGATGCTGACGCAGCATTTGTGTAGAAAGGCTTAGTAATATCATCCAATGGCCCAGAATACGCGGACCAGCAACCCTTTTTTCTGCTTTATAATCATAGGTAAAATCAGGACGGTCATAACGCGCTACAGCCTTTATAATAATATCTTTTGCCTGATCAAAATATCGCTTATCACCAACAGCCTTTGAATATTCAGCTAAGCCTTCAGCAACGAATAGATTCCCATAGATGTCACCTTCAACATTTCCCACCGGAACACCTTCTTTGGTAAATGATGAGATATAATAAGTTCCATCCTTTGGAAATAATTTTAAAATAAAGTCCTTCGATTTAGAGGCTATTTCAAGATATCGGGCTTTCTTTTCAATATTATTATAAAGAAATGAAAACATCCAAATACCTCTACCTTCAAACCAGGCACGTTTAGTAGTATTGATAAGTTTTCTGCTCCGGATATCTATAGAACACATAAATCCACCTAATTCATGATCAACTACATATTTATCCATATTAGGTATAAACTTTCCTAAAAGGGCTTCCATATATGTTTCACGAAGCTTTTTCAGGTTGAGTTCTGAGATCTTTTCAATTTTATCGGAATTTCCTATGCCTTTGGCAAAAGTATCAGTAGTTAATATGGTCCCCCCAAGCGCAGCTGCGCCAATCATTCCAAATCCAGCAACTGAATTCTTCTTTATAAAGTCTCTTCTTGAATATTCTTTATTCATTCTAAATCAATTCTACTATAAATTGTTATTTAATTCCATTAGGGTCATCCAAATAAATTTGACACTTGGCCATTACGCTTAAGCATTCGCTTAACTGCAAGAAGATTTAGCATCAAATGACGGGGATGATGATAATGTTCTGCCCTGAACTTCGCATACTCCTTTAACTGCCTGTCGCCGGAAGAGCTCCAAAACAAATTGCCGGATACATCAAACTTCTGTTGAACGTAATCTAGAGTCTCCTTAAAACATTCCTGGGCCCAGCCATCACCCGTATGTTCCGCAATAAACAAGCTGCCAATCAACACTTCTTCTTGCAGCCAAAGTACCTTATCTACTTTCCAGGTATTATTTTCTACATGATCCAAGGCTCTGAAATAGCCACCATAAACATCATCGTGAGCAACAATAACATGTCTCTTAAATATTTCGGCAATTTGACCAAACAGATTCTTATCCTTTCTGCGTGCAGCTTCAAACAAAAGCATCCAGCAGGTTTCAATTCCATGTCCGGTATAGGCAAAGTCTTTGTATGAATTATCGGGTCTGCTCATATCATGATTCAAAACCTCATTAAACAGCTTGTATTCGGGGTTCAGATGATGATTTAAACAGGCATCAAGACAACGGTCTGCAACTTTTTGGATATCTGCATCCGGTCCGTCCTCAAGAATTTGTGTTGCAGCCCTAAGAAACACCATCCAATGTCCTAATACCCTAGGGGCAGTAACTTTTGGGGCTTCAGGATTTAAATAAGCTACATAATAATCATAATCCGGACTATCGTAACGATCAAGGCATGACAGAATTATTTTTTTTGCGAGTGTAAAGTATTGCTTTTCACCAGATGCTTTTGCAAATTCAGCAAGACCTTCAGCCACGAATAAACTACTGTAAATATCCCCAGGACCGCTCAGCGGATTTCCTTCCCTGTCAAAGGAGGAAGTCCAGAAGCTGTTATCTTTGGGCTGAAGCTTCAGTATGAGATCTTTGGATTTGCGGGCAATCTCCAGATATTTCGGATTTTTACCGAATTGATTATAAAGAAAAGAATAAGTCCACATTCCTCTGCCCTCAAACCAGGCAGTTTTATTACTATTGACCTGCTTGCCATTGCTTATGTCAACTGAACACATAAATCCGCCGTTCTGATGATCAATAACGAATTGATCCATATGGGGAATGAAATTATCGAACAAATCTGAATGATAACGATCCTGAAGCTTTTGAAGGCTCAGTTTTATTTCTCTTGCAGTACTATTTTTGTCAAGTGGAGGATTTAAATTCGGGGTTTTATCAAATCCATAAGCCCCCAGGCTCATACTCCCAATACCCGCTGCAAGCGAGCCACTCATGAATTGTCTCCTTTTCATTTTAATTAATTAGATACATTAAAATTACCGACAGCTATTTAATCAATCTGCACCAAATTCCATTCTGTCTTCGGAACTAAAAATACAATTATTTTGATATTAGCCAATTTATTAATAAAATA
>JBIIWE010000388.1:0-3349 GCA_044339075.1 Daejeonella sp.
ATGTATTATTCGTTATTCGCGAAATACGAAAATAGAATATTAATCTAATTTTAGGACAGCCATAAAGGCCGTTTGCGGTATTTCAACGTTTCCAACCTGACGCATTCGTTTTTTACCTTTCTTTTGTTTTTCCAGAAGTTTTCTCTTTCTAGAAATATCTCCACCGTAACATTTTGCAGTTACATCTTTACGTAAGGCTTTCACGGTTTCGCGAGCAATGATCTTCGCACCGATTGAAGCCTGAATAATAATTTCAAATTGCTGACGAGGGATTAATTCCCTTAATTTCTCACAGATCTTCTTTCCGAAATTATATGAGTTTGTACGGTGAATAAGGGAAGATAATGCATCAACAGGTTCGGCATTTAATAGGATGTCTAATCGAACCAAATCTGATTGTCGGTAACCGATCTGATGATAATCGAATGAAGCATAACCTTTTGAAATTGTTTTTAAGCGATCATAAAAATCGAATACAATTTCTCCCATAGGCATTTCAAAAATCAGTTCCACACGGTCTGAAGTCAAGTATGATTGATTGATTATAGTGCCTCTTTTCTGAATACAGAGCGACATGATAGCACCTACAAATTCAGATTTTGTAATGATGTTAGCCTTTATATAAGGTTCTTCAACATGATCCAGTTTACTCGGGTCAGGAAGGTCAGATGGATTATGAACATCAATTTCAATCCCCTTTGATGTAAAAGCTTTATAAGATACGTTTGGAACAGTTGTGATAACCGTCATGTCGAATTCACGTTCCAAACGTTCCTGAATGATCTCCATATGAAGCATTCCCAGGAATCCGCAACGGAAACCAAATCCTAAGGCAGCTGATGACTCCGGTTCAAAAACAATGGAAGCATCATTGAGCTGCAACTTGTGCATACTTTCGCGAAGCTCTTCATATTCATCAGTATCAACCGGATAGATTCCGGCAAAAACCATTGGCTTAACCTCTTCAAATCCTTTGATTGGTTCTCTGCTTGGTTTGTCTTTATGAGTGATGGTATCACCAACTTTTACTTCACGTGCTTCTTTTATTCCGGATATTATATAACCAACATCACCTGTTTTAATTACATCTTTAGGCTTTTGTGTAAGTTTTAATGTACCAACCTCCTCAGCAAAATAATCCTTATCGGTAGCTACGAATTTCACCCGGTCACCTTTACGAATTTCACCGTTTAATACTTTATAATAGGCAATGATTCCCCTGAAGGAATTAAATACAGAGTCAAATATGAGAGCCTGTAATTCACCATCAGGATTTCCTTTTGGTGAAGGTACGCGCTCCACAATTGCCCGAAGTATAGTATCAACTCCAAGTCCCGTTTTACCTGAAGCTGGAATAATATCTTCACGTTTGCAACCGATCAGTTCAATGATCTGGTCTTTAACTTCTTCGGGCATAGCACCGGGAAGATCCATCTTATTTAAGATTGGAATGATCTCAAGATCATGTTCCAAGGCAAGATATAAATTTGAAATTGTTTGAGCCTGTATACCCTGTGAAGCATCTACAATCAGTAATGCACCTTCACAAGCAGCAATTGAACGGGATACTTCATAAGAAAAATCCACATGCCCGGGTGTATCGATCAGGTTTAGAACATAAGGTTGGCCATCCTGAATATAATCCATTTGGATAGCATGGCTCTTAATTGTTATCCCACGCTCACGTTCCAAGTCCATATCATCAAGTAACTGAGCTTGTGATTCACGCTGTGTGATTGTATTGGTGTACTCCAGAAGACGATCAGCCAATGTGCTTTTACCGTGGTCTATATGAGCAATTATGCAAAAATTACGTATGTACTTCATTTGAAGCGCAAATATAGTTTTTTAAGCGCAAATTATGGATTAGTTCGTCTATTTATAAGATTTGTTGTAACAGGTGATTTACACCTGATTTTTTAATCCATAAGATTTTGTATCTTTTTTGTACGGAGTTTCTGACTACTACAATTTTTTACTATTTTGCCGGAAACATTAATATACAGCGAATTCAATGACTATTGGCATCTTACGCGAACCGACTACAGAATCCAGGGTTTCTTTAATTCCCGAGCACATCGCGGCACTCAAAAAACAAAATATTCATGTATTGGCAGAGCATAATTGCGGTAGCCTTGCGTATGCATCTGACTTATTATATACAGAACAGGGAGCTGAGCTTAGCTCCAGAGAAAATGTATTGAAGAACTCTGATATTCTGCTCAGTATAAATCTGCTTACAACAGAGGATTTAAAAAATTTAAAAAAGAATGCAATTGTTTTAGGGGTCTTTAACCCGCTTTCAAATTTTTCATTAATTAATGATTGGGCGGCCAAAGGTTTAACAACCTTTAGTATGGATATGCTTCCCCGTACAACCAGGGCTCAGAGCATGGATATCCTTAGCTCCCAAGCAAATATTGCAGGTTATAAGGCAGTATTACTTGCTGCAATGCAGTTGCCAAAATATTTCCCAATGTTCATGACCGCTGCTGGAAGTATTGCTCCAGCAAAAGTGATGATTTTAGGGGCAGGTGTAGCAGGTCTTCAGGCTATTGCAACGGCTAAGAGATTAGGAGCTGTAGTTGAAGTATTTGATACCAGGCCTGCGGTAAAAGAAGAAGTGATGAGTCTGGGTGCCAAATTTATTGAAGTTGAAGGAGCTCTTGATGCCTCAAAAGCAGGAGGATATGCTGTTGATCAAACTGAAGAGTACAAGCAAAAACAACAGCAGCGAATTGCTGAAGTTGCTGCAAAAGCAGATGTGATCATCACTACTGCTCAAATACCAGGCAAGAAAGCTCCGATACTTTTGCCAGACAGTATTTTGGATTCAATGAAAAACGGTTCCCTGATCATTGATCTGGCATCTGCTACTGGTGGGAACACCACGCAAACTAAAGACAGTGAGACTGTGGTTTATAAAAATGTAACCATTATAGGCAATTCAAACCTACAAGGATCGATGCCCTCTGATGCAAGTAAGCTATATGGAAAGAATATTTTAAATTTTCTTCAGTTAATTTTTGGTGCGGAAGGGCAGATCAATCTTAATTTTGAGGATGATTTAGTAAAAGGTACTTGTATTACATATAATGGTGAGGTTTGTAATGCAAGGGTGAAGGAAGTAATAAGTAATAAGTAATAAGTAATAAGTTATAAGTAATAAGTTTTAAGTAATAAGTAATAAGTAATCATCCGATAGCTATCGGGTTTTATAAATAGGTATATTTTCAGGTAATTTAATTGATCAAAGGTCAACCAACAATCAACAACCAACATATATATGGAAACAATGTTTAGCTGGCTATCGCTGCATCAGGAAATGATTTACATCGTAATTTTGAGT
>JBIIWE010000389.1:0-3348 GCA_044339075.1 Daejeonella sp.
TTTCATTAAATTAGTATTAGTCTATTATGATAAAACCTATACCAACGGACAAGGAAAAAGAGAAGAAAAAAATATTCATTGTATTGAATGCAGCAGTACAGAAGCAGATGAAAACAGCACACACCTAATAAATCACATTCAATCAAAACAAATTTTAAAACCACATACCATCCTGAATACCTAATATCTCAATACTCATATCTCATATCTTATATCTCATATCTCATATCTTATATCTCATATCTCAATACTCACATCTTCAATACATGATCCCCGAACAAATAAAACTAACCCAATATTCACATGGTGCCGGCTGCGGATGCAAGATCAGTCCGGCGGTTCTCGATCTGATCCTGCACAGTCCAATAAAACATGCCGTAGATCCATCTTTATTGGTTGGCAATAATACACGTGACGATGCTGCGGTTTTAGATCTGGGAAACGGAACCGCTTTGATTTCTACGACTGATTTTTTTATGCCTATTGTAGATGATGCTTATGATTTTGGCAGGATTGCTTCCGCAAATGCGATCAGTGATGTGTATGCCATGGGAGGAAAACCGGTGCTGGCCATAGCCATTCTAGGCTGGCCCATCGATAAACTATCACCCGAAGTCGCACAAAAAGTGCTGGAGGGTTCGCGTTCAATTTGTGCTGAAGCCGGAATTACCCTTGCCGGCGGACATAGCATTGATAGTCCCGAGCCTATTTTCGGACTTGCAGTGAATGGTATGGTTGACATTCAAAACTTAAAGCAAAACTCAACAGCCATTGCCGGTTGCAAACTATATCTCACCAAAGCATTAGGTGTTGGCATATTGACCACCGCACAGAAAAAAGGAATTCTAAAACCTGAGCATGCTGCCATTGCACCGAAGAGCATGTCGATGCTAAACAAGATTGGCGAAACGCTGGGCAAACTGGACTATGTAAAGGCAATGACGGATGTAACCGGATTCGGATTATTAGGACATTTATCTGAGATGTGCGAAGGAAGTGATCTGCAGGCAATCATTGAATTTGATAAAGTTCCCAAAATAGCAGAAATCGAAGAATACCTTGATCAAAACTCTGTCCCGGGAGGAACCAACAGGAATTGGGCCAGCTACGGGCATAAAGTAAAAACCATTACTGAAAGGCAGAAACATATTCTAGCCGACCCTCAAACAAGCGGCGGATTATTAGTCGCAGTTCAGGAAGATCAAGCCGCTGAATTTGAGCAAATACTACGAGACAATGGAATTCCTGAACAGAACATTATATGCTTCGGGACATTATCAGCAAGAACCAATGAAAAACTAATTGAAGTTATTTAATACAATACAATGATATCTATGCCAATCTATCTAAAATTGGCATATTTTTGGTACATCATGAAGATAAAAGCTATGAAAAGATCAGCCACTCTCCTGTTTATTTTATTCAGCACCCTTTTTATCAATGGTTGCGGAAATGAAACAACTATCAATGAAGATGAAGCATCAGAAGTGATCGCCGACTATCTCGAATCCAATCCGGAGTTTAAAACCGCTTCCTTTAATTTTGGTGAACTAAAGTTCAAAGGAGAAAAAGACCAGGAAGAGCTCCGTAAATATGAAGCCCTAGAAGAAAATGGCCTCATCAAAATGGATCTGATCGAAGGGAAGAAACGGTTTTTATCAAAAGACAGCACCTATGTTTATCAGATCAGCTTAACAGATAAGGCCGCATCACTGGTACTTAGTCAGGGAAAAGATAAAGCAAAAGTTAAAACTGTGTTTTATGTTTTGGATGAAAGCAAACCGGTAAACTTTGTCAAATCAGCCAACAAAACCGCTAAAGCTACCGTTAGCTTAAAAAGAGAAGAAACCGATTTTTATTCTTTTGACAAGAGTCAGGCATCCAACAGCGAATTCATCACCAAGACCTATAAGCTTAAACTTAAAAAAGAAGCTGGCTGGGTGGTTACAGGAGAATAACAGCGGGGTAACAATCATTTGTTTGTAATATTCTCTCACTAATTGCCGGCAGTAGAAGCTTGTTAATATTTTTTCTTGTGAAAAGAATTCACGTTCAATGAAATATGGTGAAAATGCTTATTTTTGCGGCATCAAAACTCCCCTTATTTTAATGAAATTAAATATAGATTATCAGGAAAAATTTGAGCAACGTCATATCGCTCCAAATGAGAAAGATATTGACAATATGCTTGATGTTATTTGTGTGGATTCTATCGATGCATTGATCGAGCAGACCGTACCTGCAAACATCCGGTTAAAAAAAGCATTAGACCTTCCGGCGGCAAAAAGTGAGTTCGATTACCTGAATGATCTGAAGCTAACTGCTTCAAAAAATAAAGTTTTTAAATCCTACATCGGTCAGGGATATCATGATGTGATTGTTCCTGGTGTGATTCAACGTAACATTCTGGAAAATCCGGGATGGTATACCCAATATACACCTTACCAGGCAGAAATTGCACAGGGTCGTTTACAGGCCTTATTGAATTTCCAAACCATGGTGGTCGACCTTACGGGGATGGCCATAGCTAATGCTTCTCTTCTTGATGAAGGAACAGCAGCAGGCGAAGCCATGTTCATGCAATACAGCCTTCGTAAAAATGAAAATGCTAAAGTATTCTTTGTTTCTCAGGAAGTGTTGACTCAAACAATTGATATCTTAAAGACTCGTTCTGCTCCTTACGGAATAGAAATTCGTGTAGGAGATCATCAGACAGTTGTATTGGATGAAACCATGTTCGGAGCCATGCTTCAGTATCCGGCAGGAAAGGGAGAAGTATTCAATTACACAGATTTTGCTGCTAAAGCCCATGAATTAGGCATTAAGCTAACTGTTGCTGCTGATATCATGTCATTAGCACTTTTAAGTCCCCCGGGAGAATGGGGTGCCGATATCGTGGTAGGTTCAACTCAGCGTTTTGGAGTACCAATGGGCTTTGGCGGTCCGCATGCTGCATTCTTCGCCACAAAAGACGAATACAAACGTTCTCTTCCTGGAAGAATTATCGGGGTAACCATTGATAGTGCCGGCAATTATGCCTTAAGAATGGCCTTACAAACCCGTGAGCAGCATATTCGCAGAGATAAAGCAACATCAAACATCTGTACAGCACAGGCCTTATTGGCAATTATGGCCAGTATGTATGCCATCTATCATGGACCGGCAGGAATAAAACTGATCGCAGAACGAATCCACGGACTGACTGTATTCTTGTCGAAAGCCTTGGTAAGTTTAGGATACAAGCAAGACAATCAATTTTTCTTTGATACCCTAAAATTAGATCTGGGTGACCTTCAAAATTCAATCCATGCTGAAGCCATCAATAATGAAGTTAATCTGAACTATGAT
>JBIIWE010000390.1:0-3341 GCA_044339075.1 Daejeonella sp.
GTTGTGAATATGTAAGAATTACAGCTCCAAGTGTCAAGGAAGCTAAAAATCTGGCCCTTATCAAGAAGGAATTAATCGCGCGGGGATATAATGTTCCATTGATTGCCGATATTCATTTCACTCCAAATGCCGCTGAAGAAGCTGCAAGGATTGTAGAAAAAGTACGGATCAATCCTGGAAATTACGCGGATAAAAAGCGCTTTGAGAATTTTGAATATACCGATACGGAATACAAAGGCGAGTTGGAAAGGATCTATAAAAAGTTTACTCCTTTAGTAAAGGTTTGTAAAGAATATGGAACTGCAATGCGTATAGGTACAAATCATGGTTCCCTATCAGATCGAATCATGAGTCATTATGGCGATACCCCGCGAGGAATGGTTGAGTCGGCCATGGAGTTTATGCGCATGTGTGAAGATCTGAATTATTATAATCTGGTCATCTCCATGAAATCCAGCAATCCGCTGGTTATGGTTCAGGCCTATCGCCTGCTGGTTGAAACTATGGTTAAAGAAGGGATGAGCTATCCACTTCACCTGGGTGTAACTGAGGCTGGCGATGGAGAAGACGGTAGAATAAAATCAGCTGTAGGTATTGGTGCCTTGCTTGAAGATGGATTGGGTGACACCATTCGGGTCTCGCTTACCGAAGATCCTGAATTTGAAGCGCCTGTGGCTATTTCATTAGCAGATCGGTATAAGGATAGACAGTTATCAGTTATCAGTTATCACCCGATAGCTATCGGGTTATCAGACAACAGAAAAGAGTTATCAGTTGACAGTTATCAGATATCAGATATCAGACATCAGACATCAGACATCAGTCCTCAGATAACAGACAACAGCCATCAGACAACAGGTAGACACAATCCCTACGAATACGAAAAGCGTCATACTGCAGAACTTAATACGTTTATTGGTGGTCATCAGGTTCCCAGGGTTATTATTGATATTTCCGGGAAAAATTTGAAAGATCCATCTATTCTTGCAGATGTGGGATACCTGTATTCATCACTGCTCGATAAATATAATATGGCTGAGCAATCAACTGATTTTGTTTATTTGGCTGATGAATTACCATCCTTCAGCTTTCCTGGAAATTTGAAGCAGCTTTATAATTATTCAACATGGAAATTAATACTTGATAAGAGTAATTGTCATCCATATTATTCACTGGAGGAGTTTATTTCATCGAAAGATCACGATCCGGCATTGAACTTAGTTTCTATTTCTAATGAGGATCTTGATTCTGACCTGTTTAAGGAACTTCCAATAGACAAAACACTTGTTTTTGTTCTGGAAACACATGCTATTTGTGGATTGCAGGATCAGCGAAATGTATTTTTCAAACTCATGGATATGGGTCTGGAGATTCCGGTAATTATTAAGAGAAAATATAGCCTGACGGATCAAAATGCAACAATTTTGCCAAAGGATACTGATTTTCAGCTATATGCAGCAACTGATCTCGGCGGATTACTTCTGGATGGCTTTGGAGATGGTGTGTGGGCAGATGCCTCAGAAATATCTACAAAAACAATTCTTTCTACATCTTTCGGAATTCTACAGGCTACCCGTTCAAGAATATCAAAAACAGAATATATTTCATGCCCTAGTTGCGGCAGAACGCTTTTCGATCTGCAGATCACCACCCAAATGATCCGCAGTCGTACGGATCATCTGAAAGGATTGAAGATCGGGATCATGGGCTGTATTGTTAATGGTCCTGGCGAAATGGCAGATGCAGATTATGGCTATGTGGGTACTGGTCCGGGAAAGATCACGCTTTATCGTGGGAAAGAGGTAGTAAAGAAAAATGTGAATACCGAAAATGCTTTAGATGAGCTAATCGGAATCATACGCGGTGATGGGAATTGGGTAGACCCAGAGCTTGATTATTAATTTTTTTTAGATTAAAGTGTTTTTTATTGAAATAATATAAATTTTAAACCTCTTTTCTTAAAAACTCAACACTTTTTTCACAAGTTAATTGTAATTCAAGAGGCAATTCCTCCTTGGTGAAAGGATGTGAAGCCCCAAAAACGTGATTCGCATAGGGCACTATAAATAATTCTGCATTTGGGGAATTCTCCTTCAGCCTTAAAGCTTTGCCTATTAGCACATTTTCATCCTGATTACCATGTAGAATAAGCCAGGGCTTATTGATTCGGCCTGCGGCCTGTAGAATGTCGTATGATTTAGAATGTTTCTCCAGATCATGTAAAAGGCCAATTTTTAGTGGTGTATATTGTTTTGTTCTGGTATTGAAATTGAATATTACCCCTTTCTTTTGCCATTCGATCTCATCTTCTTTTTTCCAAAGGCTTCTGAAATCAGCAATCGAAGCCCAGGTAATTAGTTCATTAATGCGTTGATCTTTAGCTGTTTGAATGATACATGTGCCACCTCCACGACTATGTCCGATCAGGCTTAACCTATTAGGTGCCTGAAACTCAATGTCGCTTTTTACAAATGAGATCACGAGGTTCAGATCATAAAATTCTTTGGAAAAAGTATTGTCACCAAATGCACCTAGATCTGCAAATTCACATGGGCTTTCAGGTGTTGTACCATTATGTGAAAAATTAAATTTCAGGAATCTGAAACCTTGCTTAACAAAGTATTCTGCCACAAGATTATATGCACCCCAATCTTTAAACCCCTTAAATCCATGAACAAAGATTACCATGGGATTTTCTTCCTGGCCAGTTTTAAAGCTGAGGTCCATTAAAATTGGTTTGCCTTTAGCGCCTTGTATTGTAAATGATTGGTGGATGATCATACAGATCGAACGTTTTTATTGATATTTGATTGCAGCTCTGTTTTGATCCATTGGTATTTATCAAATACGATCATTAACAAGATAGAAAATTAAAAGGATTTAAAAGGAATTTTGCGATACTATTCATCCTGGTATTGAATTTTAGTTGTGACCAGATCTCAAAAAAATTGTCAGGAAATTCTTTACTGCTCATGAATTTTTCCCCATTATTGATGGGTTTCTCATGCTTACAAATTGGAAAATACAAGAGCATTCTTGAGTGCCGGAAGTTCTTCACCCTATTTTAAACGAATTATATTTCTAACGCTTCTTCCAGTGGAATTTCTTTCCTACGCTTATGGTTGATCATTCGTTAAAAAAATATGCCACAAGTACTGATCATTGGTTGATGCTTTGTAATTCGCGGTGGTATTGGCAATCTTTATGACCGAATCATTCATGGCTCTGTCACCGATTTTATGCAGTTCGATCTTCGATTATTACAAATCGGAAGGCTGATGTATCTATTATGACGGGCATGTTCATCATTATTTTAGGACAATTCCATCATCGTGTGAATC
>JBIIWE010000391.1:0-3340 GCA_044339075.1 Daejeonella sp.
GCATCACCCATCCCACTGGCCTCTGCCTGACGCATAAAATTCCTTACCTGATCATCACTTAATTCATCAACACGGATATTGCTTAGGTTTTGGGGATTTACTTGTGCTAAAATGGGTGAGGTAAAAGCAATGGCGAATAACAATACACAGAGGCAGAATATTTTATTGATTCTCATATTTAAAATTTGTGCAAAGTTAATTAATTTATGTGTTTCTCAATAATGTGATTGGTTGTAGAGAGAATTTTGTTTTTTTAGTTGTTGCTGTGTATAGTATGCGTGGTTCAGTTTTGTTTTTATATAAAAATCGATTTTAATTTACTTTTTTTTCGCTCATTGCCGCGGGGGGCTTAGTGTCTTTGATTATATTGAAATAAGTTTTCAGTTTTCACGAAGGTCCCTCACCTGCTGAAGGGCATGATTTCGGGATGACATTGAATTTTGATTGAAATTAATTCTTTGAGGCACAATATTTTTTAATTCTGATTCCAATTGAAGTAGGATTTTAGCTTATTTAAGTTTATCCCCTAGTATTTTATAATTTACCTAATAACATCTTAAAAGCCTTTAAATGGGATTGAAGATGTTCATATACCGATTGATACATTTCTTCCTTATACACATGGCTTAGCAGGTTACGATCCTCAATGGTCTTAAACAATGTAATATATTCATTTTCAGTGATCAGAGCTGACTGGAACATGCTTTTATAGACACCTTTTGGAGAATTAGACAAAATACCTTCAGAAAGTTCTAAATGCATTTTACTTATTTTCCAGGCAAGCTCAGCACAGTATTCGAATTTTTGTATTCTGCCATTTTTAATTAAATCATCACCAATGCTATCCAGATTTTCAAAAGAAGCATTTAATGCAGATTCAAAAGAAGAAACCGCTTTTTGAAGATTAATTAATTCAATTTTATATTTTTCGGACAATTCCATATTTGAACAGTACTTAAGGCTTCATTTTTAAAAGCTTTATCCACCTGATAAAAATCAATCAGGTCAATTTTAAAAGGAACTATACTCTCTTCCAGATCTGACTCCAGATTTGCCAATATACTTGTTGGTAATGGCTCCATTCCTAGAACCCCAACATCAATATCCGATAATGAATTTGAATTACCTGCTGCCCGGCTTCCAAAAAGAAATACGGCAAATTCATTATTTGGTACATGTTTTAAAACTATTTGCTTAACGATGTCAATGTAATTCATTGTTGAATTTACAAATTTTCTTCTTTGTTCTACAATAAGGATACAGAGTGATATTTATACTCCGTCATTTCGAACACCTTAAGTATTTTTCTATTGAAATACATTAGTGATAGGTGGAGAAATCTGTTCAGTAGAGGGTATTTTTTCAATCGAAATTGTTGTTTCACTCAACAGATTTCTCGTCGCGTTAAATTTGTTTCAAGGTTGATAATTTTGTCTGCTCACTCGAAATGACGAAGTTGAGATTATACGTTGTTGAGATTGCCGCGGTCGTGCCTCCCTCGCAAAGACAGTAAGGGATGAGCATTCCGAGTAGAGGTGGAGAAATCTGTTCAGTAGAGGGTATTTTTTCAATCGAAATTGTTGTTTCACTCAACAGATTTCTCGTCGCGTTAAATTTGTTTTAAGGTTGATAATTTTGTCTGCTCACTCGAAATGACGAAGTTGAGATTATACGTTGTTGAGATTGCCACGGTCGTGCCTCCCTCGCAAATACAGTAAGGGATGAGCATTCCGAGTAGAGGTGGAGAAATCTGTTCAGTAAAGCGTATTTTTTTAATCGAAATTGTTGTTGCACTCAACAGATTTCTCCACGCATCAAAGATTGTGAAATAAAGAAATTAGTAATCGCGTGTTCGAAATGACGAAGTTTCAAAATGAAGATTACTCAAAATAATTCAAGGTGCCGAATCCGCCCTCTTTCAGGTACTCATCTTTCTTCATCAAATGCAGATCGGATAAGACCATTTCTTTAACCAATGCCGGAAGGTCGTATTTCGGTTTCCAGCCTAGTTTTGTATTTGATTTTGTTGGATCGCCTATTAATAGGTCTACTTCTGTAGGTCTAAAATACTTTGGATCTACTTTAACTATGGTAGTTCCTGGCTTTAAGCTTTCCACTTTTAGCTTTAAGCTTTCAGCTTTATCTTCGTCAATATCAATAATCACTCCCCTTTCATGTTCATCTTTACCACTGAATTCAACCTCGATCCCTAATTCTGCAAAACTCATTTTTACAAAATCCCGGACTGATGTAGTTACCCCTGTTGCAATTACGAAATCTTCTGCTTTTTCTTGTTGTAAAATTAACCACATAGCCTCCACATAGTCTTTTGCATGACCCCAATCTCGTTGAGCTGATAGGTTGCCCAAATACAAGCAATTTTGCAGTCCCAATGCGATTTTTGAAGCTGCTCTGGTTATTTTACGGGTCACGAAGGTTTCACCCCTTACCGGACTTTCATGATTAAACAATATCCCATTACAGGCAAATAAATTGTAAGCCTCACGGTAGTTTACAGTGATCCAGTAAGCATACATTTTTGCTACAGCATAAGGTGAGCGTGGATAGAACGGGGTTTTTTCTGATTGAGGTACTTCCTGTACCAAGCCATACAATTCGGATGTTGAGGCCTGATAAATCCTCGTCCTTTTTTCCAGCCCTAATATTCGGATAGCTTCAAGAATTCGTAAAGTACCTAAACCATCCGCATTAGCGGTATATTCAGGTGTTTCAAAACTTACTTGTACATGACTCATTGCCGCCAGATTGTAAATTTCATCGGGCTGTGTTTCCTTAATAATGCGAATCAGGTTAGTCGAATCTGTCAGATCTCCATAATGCAGTTTTAATCTCAGATTACTTTCATGAGGATCCTGGTATAAATGGTCTATCCTATCTGTATTCAATAAAGAACTTCTTCTCTTGATACCGTGTACAAAATATCCTTTATTCAGTAGGAATTCTGTTAGGTATGCTCCATCCTGACCTGTTATTCCGGTGATTAATGCGGTTTTCATTAGAGGAGATATGAGATATGAGATATGAGATATGAGATACCCGGTGCTAATCCGGAAAATCTTGTTTCTGCTGATAATTTTGCTTCCTTCATATATCTGTTATCAGTTGTCTGTTGTCTGTTATCTGTTGTCTGTTATCTGTTGTCTGTTGTCTGTTGTCAGGCTAGCGACATTTTAAAAATTTCTTAATACTAATCATCTCCGCCCAGCCAGATAACAGACAACAGACAACAGCGCCCTTCGCGCATCCTGCGCCCTTCGCGCTTCGCACGGCTCCGCCCTTTCAGTCACATTTTCAGTCTGCGACATCTGTTAAATTATGA
>JBIIWE010000392.1:0-3337 GCA_044339075.1 Daejeonella sp.
TTAAATAATTTTTTCAAGTGTAATAGATTTTAATTTTGGGGAAAGTATGTGTATTCCTGTGAATGCGATCAGATAAGCACATCCGGCAAATAAAAACAAAGAAACATAGCTTCCTGTAGTTTGAAGCAGAAATCCGCCAATTGTTGCTGCGAACATACCGCCAACAGCACCCAGCATACTACCTATTCCGACTACAGAACCAACTACCTGCCTTGGGAACAGGTCTGTAGTCAGGGTAAACAGATTTGCAGACCATGCAGAGTGAGCGGCTAAAGCAAGACCGATCAATCCAACCGCGAGCCAAAGCTCTGTTGCTTCGGCAGCAAAATAAACAGGAACCACGCATAATGCAGAAATAAGCATGGTTGTTTTGCGGCTCTTGTTTAGTGACCAGCCCTGTTTGATCAGTGCTGATGAAGCCCATCCACCAACTATACTGCCCAGATCAGACATTAAATAAATTACCATCAGAATTGGGCCTATTTTATTAATTCCAATTTCATAATTCGAATAAAAGAACTTGGGTAAAAAAAAGAGGAAGAATGAAAATATAGGATGGGTCATGAATGCCCCGAAAGCAAAAGCCCAGGTTTGCCGGTATCTCAACAGCTGGAGCCATGGGATTTTCATCTCTGGCTCAACCGGATCGCTTGTTATATATTCCAGTTCTTCCTTGCTTAAGCTTGGATGATCTTTTGGAGATTTATAGATCCGCATCCAGAAGAGGATCCAGATAAAACCGATTGCACCGGTAATAATAAAAGTCATTTGCCATCCATAATGAATAGCAATAAAAGGAACAGTAAGAGGAGCAATTATGGCCCCAATACTTGCGCCCGATACAAAAATACCGGTCGCGAGCGCTCTTTCTTTTCTGGGGAACCATTCAGAGACCGCCTTTAAGGCAGAAGGGAAATTCCCGGCTTCTCCCAATCCCAGTAGAAAACGAACGCCTGCAAAGCCAAACAAGGAGCTGACCAATGCATGCATCATGGTTGCCGTACTCCAAAAGCCGATAGCGATCATGGAACCCAAACGAGTGCCTATCTTATCCAGGAGATGACCCATGAATAGAAATCCTATTGCATAGGCAGCCTGGAAAGAAGAAACAATAAAACCGTATTGGGAATCGCTCCAGCTAAATTCTTTTTGAAGCTGTGGCGCCAGGATACCGAGTACCTGACGATCAACAAAGTTAATGGTTGTAGCCAGAAACAGCATGGCACAAATCTTCCAGCGATACATCCCAATTCCAGATGTTGTAGTTTTAATCATGTTTTCCTCATTTTGATTTACAGATCATTGCCTTTTCTCACCAATAGCAGAATTAAACAAGATCATTATACCCATAATTTATAAAAGAGGAAATACTCCCTGATTTTCAAATGAAATGGAAATTTAAAAAAAAGAACCCTTCGAATCCGAAAGGTTCTAAAGATATTGATCAGACCTTTGGTTCCCAACCTTTTTGGTACTCTCTTGACCAGAGTTTCATTGCTGCCTTATCATTCAGAATATGACCATTACTTGGGTCTATATTCAGGGTCTTCCCCGTACGCTGTGCAATATTACCTAGCTGGCATAATAAAGTACTCTTATGACCGCCATGGATATCAGCGGCTAATGCGGTGCCGCTCTTTATCGCACTGAAAAAGTTTTGAATATGATACGCATCTAGTTGTTGTGAGGGACTAGTCAGGTTAGTTGCATCAATCTTAGCCTCATTCTTAGCTTCCTTAATGACATTATTTTTGAGGTCATATGCTTTATAGGCATTACTTCCACCAATTACCATGGTACCATTTTCACCATAAAAGATCACTCCTACAGTATTTCCTTCAATAGGGAATGGATTACAACTTCTACCCTCCCAAGAAATGGTCGATTTATTGGCAAAATCTATACTTATATTCTGTGTATCAGGCGCTTCCCAGTCATCCTGATATCTGTACCGTCCACCTGTAGAAGCAACTTTTGTAGGAAAATCAACCTGAAGACCCCAGCGTGCAAGGTCAATCATATGCGTTCCATTGTTCAGTGCTTCACCAGTTCCCCAATGCCAGAACCAATGCCAGTTATAATGGATCAGATTATCTTTATATTCTCTTCTTGGCGCAGGTCCCTGCCAAAGGTCATAATCCAACCATTCAGGAACAGCTGTATTTTTACCTACCCCAATAGAAGGTCTGTTATTAGTGTACCAAGTTTTTGCAAAATATGGACGCCCAATAATTCCACCATGCAATTCAGCTATTCCAGCGGCCACATTTGGCCAAGAACGACGCTGGTTACCCATTTGAATCACATTTTTATATTTATTAGCTGCTGCAACAAGCATTTCTCCTTCATTAGGATTATGGCTGCAAGGTTTTTCAAGGTACACATGTTTTCCAGCGGCAGAAGCAAGCAAAGCGGCAGGAGCATGCCAGTGATCTGGCGCGGCAATTACCAAGGCATCAACTTGTTTATCTTCCAGAGCTTTTCTGAAATCAGGCTGTGCCTTTGGAGTACTACCCTGTATTTTTGAAACTGTATCAATACATTTGTCAGCAGCTCGTTTGTCAACATCGCAGATGAAACGAATTTCACAATTCTTTTGAGCTGCAAAATTTTGTGAAAGTGCAAGTCCGCGACTATTCACACCCATCATGGCCACTTGAACTCTCTCGTTAGCCCCTAAAATTCGGGCATAACTTTTCGCATTAAAGCCTGGTAGCACACCTCCGAAGGAAAGTGCAGCAGCTCCGGTCACAGTCTTTTTAATAAAATCTCTGCGTTTATCTGAATTTTTCATATGAATCAGGTTTCGGCCCTAAAGCCCATTTATAAATTATTTTTCAATTGATCTCTTATACTGAATATTCATCTTTCCAGTATTGCGTTTTTTCAGTCTCTGCAGCTTGATTTCCCATATGCACAGCAATGGCAACATCGCGGCCAGTAATCACATTAGAAGCAGGTTTTTTCCCTTTTAAAATACATTCTGCGAAATCCTGCAAAGCATAGGTTGTTGGATCTGATTGTTTTTCAAATACTATTAGCTGGCCCTTTCCACCAGGTAGTACTTCCATAGTTGCACCGGTAACACCATCCACTGTTCCCAGTGTTTTTTTAGTTGCCTCCGGGTAAATGTATGCCTGATCTCTTAGAATTTCTATGGTTCCCTTTGATCCGAGTATTCGTATAGAATATCCTTTATATTCATTAGAAAGTATGGAGGTAACACTTGCTTTTACACCATCAGGATATTCATAAACAAGCCTAATATTATCAAACGTTTCTCTTCCATCTTTCCAGTAATCTATCCCACCAAAACCGGCAACTTTCAAAGGATGAC
>JBIIWE010000393.1:0-3318 GCA_044339075.1 Daejeonella sp.
AATTTTAAATTTTCAGAAAGCCCTAAATACTTACAGGAATGAAGATTTTACAAAAACCTATTAACAATAGGGTTTTGTATTCAAATAAATTTTCTATTTTAATTTATTATTTCATAAAAATCCTAACAATTAAACCATTAATTAATTAATTAACTATGAATCAAACTGTCAATGCAAATCGCCTATTCCTGGCTAGTTGTTTTGCACTTATTACAACGGCATTCTCGTTTAGTATACGTGCAGGTATTTTAACACAACTGGGAACTGAATTGAATCTGGACACAGTTCAATTAGGTCACATCAATCAAATGTGGTTTTTGGGCTTTCCAATATCTATGATCTTGGGAGGTATTTTTTACTCTACCATTGGTCCTAAATTGATTATGCAAATTGCTTTGTTAGCACATTCAATTGGTATAGTGATGACTATTTATGCCACTGATTACTACACCTTACTGATTTCTACTCTATTAATTGGTTTAGGTAATGGTTGTACTGAAGCAGCTTGTAATCCTATGATCGCTGATTCTTATTCAGGCTTAGGGTTCAGCCGAAAAATCAATCGTTTCCACATGTGGTTTCCCGGCGGTATAGTTCTAGGTGCTTTGATCTCAAAATTCATGACTGAGGCAAGCATGAGCTGGCAGGCTCAAATTTGGGTAATTCTTATCCCTACTATCATATATGCTGTTTTATTTTTTGGTCAAGCTTTCCCAAAACCAAGAATTTCGGAAAATTCAACTTTGGATAACTTTAAAGCAATGTTAAACCCATTGTATTTGTTTATGGCTGCATGTATGGCATTAACTGCTATATCTGAGTTTGGCCCGCAGCAATGGGTTGGTCCAATCCTTTCAAAGGCAGGAGCAAGCCCAATGCTGATCCTGGCTTTAGTAACTGGTCTGATGGCTGTTGGAA
This sequence comes from Daejeonella sp., assembly GCA_044339075.1. GTDB lineage: Bacteria > Bacteroidota > Bacteroidia > Sphingobacteriales > Sphingobacteriaceae > Daejeonella. The sequence continues at coordinate 919 of JBIIWE010000393.1, forward strand.
GATATTTTGCAGGTCCGCTGATTAAGAATTTGAATACTGTTGGTGTTTTACTAGGCTCTGCTATTTTTGGAGTGATCGGTATTTACATGATGAGCACCATGGATGGTAGTATGCTTTATGTTGCTGCTGTGTTTTATGCACTTGGAATTTGTTATTTCTGGCCAAATATGATCGGATTCATTGCAGAGAGTATGCCACAAACTGGGGCTCTCGGACTTTCAATTATGGGAGGAATTGGAATGTTTTCTTCTTCTATGTTCCAGCCAATTATTGGAGGATGGATTCAGGATAATAAATTAGTGGCGGTGTCACAAGGATTATCTGGTGATGCAGCAGATCTGGCTGCCGGTCAGGCAACTTTGTCAAATATGCTTCTTTTCCCTGCTATTCTGATCTTAGCATTTCTTGCATTATACTTATACATGAAAAAACAAAAACCGCTAAATCCGGCTGTTTAATAATTTTTACAGAGGGGGCTTTTGCCCCCTCTTTTTTTCTATCGAACTTCTACAACACTGTACATTAAATTTCTATCCCTCATTAAACCTTCAGCACTTTTAAAAGGCTGCCATAATTTCTTGGGGCTTCTCAATGCTCAAAATATTCCTGCAATTCTCCTTTTTCTTAACTGCATTTACAGTTCGGGGTACTGCAATTCTAGTCTTTTTTATATTTCTATTTAATTCGGTGTTTTATGCTAATTTAAATGTTTGAAATTTTGGAGGAAGCTTAAAGTGGATACCCGAATTTGGCGGGATAAAAAATAGTAGTCAATTTTTAACTATTAGCCGAATTTGCAATTTATAAATAGACAGTATTACCCAGATTTAAACAATGAAAAATTTAAAACAAAGATTATTGAATGGAGAAACCTTAAATGGTTGTTGGTTAAATCTGGGCAGTGCTGTTACTGCCGAAATTGTGGGTTTATCTGGTTTTGATTGGGTATTGATTGATCTGGAGCATGGTGCAGGTTCAGAAGGCAGTACCCTATCACAGATTCAGGCCATTGAACATACATCAACAGGGGTAATTGTACGTGCTGAAAGTACTGAACCACAGAGAATTCACAGAGTTCTGGATATGGGTGCTGAAGGGGTAATGTGTCCAAAAGTAAGAAATGCTGAGGAGGCTCTGAAAGTTGTCAAAGGATTGCATTATCCTCCTTTTGGCAACAGAGGGGTAGCCAAAATGGTGAGAGCTACTCAGTTTGGTCTGAATTTCAACGATTATTATGCAAAATCCAGAGAACAGATACTTGGTATCGTACAAATTGAAACCACTGAAGTCCTTAATCACCTGGATGAAGTAGCTGCAATTGATGGTGTAGATGTTCTATTTATTGGACCTGCAGACCTTTCCATGGAATTGGGCATATTCGGGCAGTTTGAACATCCTTTATTTGTAGAAGCATTGACTAATATAGTTGGAGCAGCAAAAAGGGCTGGTAAGGCTGCCGGGATTTTATTCTTTAATCCGGATGACTATCAGCGCTATCATAATTTGGGAATTCGATTCCTAGCATGTGGTGCAGATGCCACCTTCGTTGCAGAAGGTGCGAGAAATATGGCCGGGAAAATGGCAAAATTTAAAAACCAATAAATTTAAAAACCACATTATGGATCCTTTTCTTTTGTTATTAATAGGCGTAATTATTGTTGTAGGCGGAATAATAGGTTTAAAACTTCACCCTTTTCTGGCTTTATTATTTGCTGCCTTCATTGTTGCTTTACTTACCCCGCCTGATTTTATTCAAAATTTCGGACTTGAAAAGGGGATGTCAGCTGATGCTGCCATGGCTCTTTCAAAGAAAAATGTTGGCGAACGGGTAGCTACTGAATTTGGGAATACTGCAGCAAAAATTGGAATATTAATAGCTATGGCCGCTATAATAGGAAAATGTTTGTTGGAAAGTGGTGCTGCTGAGCGGATTATAAGATCTATCCTATACTTAACTGGTATGGATAAGGCTCCAGTGGCATTTTTGGTTAGTAGCTTTTTTATTGGTATCCCTGTATTTTTTGACACTGTCATTTTCTTAATGATTCCTTTGGTAAAAGCCATGACTTTAAGAATTGGAAAGAACTATTTATTATTGGTCATGTGTGTGATGGCGGGTGCCGCAATGGCGAATTCATTAGTCCCACCTGCACCTGGACCATTATTTTTGATCGGTGAGATGAATATTCCGATTGGTTTGATGATGGTAGCGGGTACAATTGTTGGGCTCTTCACTATTACTTCAGGTTATTTTTTCTCAGTTTGGGTCAATAAAAAACGGCCTATTGAACTAAGAGATTCTTTGGATGCCAAAATTGAAGATATAAAGGCCTCAGCAATTCTTGATACCAAGCACCTTCCAGGCCTGGGAATTTCTTTACTTCCAATACTTATTCCACT
>JBIIWE010000394.1:0-3315 GCA_044339075.1 Daejeonella sp.
CAACAGGAATCAGGCTTTTTCATAATACATTTGATACCAAGCAAGCAAATACACGAGCAGTATCCTTGGCAAATGTGCGCCTGATTTTGGATGTGCAAGGCAATCTTTTTGTTTCCAAAGGAGATGCGATTGACCGTGCTGCAATAGGCGGTTCATTCTATCGCGGTGCCGGCTATATTCCAAGTATTGCAAATGATTTTGTCTCGGAAAGAAATAACCTTTTTATAAGTTCATCTTATATTTTATCATTTTCCGGACTTGATGCAGGTAATGTGCCATTGACGGTTAGAACTACCGCTGCTACCACCTTCGATACCTATAAAACTACGTATTCCCGCGGTCAGGGTTCAGGTTTTACAGCTTATTCTTCCTTGATTTTTGCGGATATAAATAGTGTTTCAGGTTACCTGGCTCAGGGCTCTGCAGGTAGAGATTTTGTTGCCACTCAAATAGGTACAATTAATCTGGATAATTATGATGTTGATGCAAAAATTACCGCAGATTTATCTGGTATAGCACTCAGCACCGGAGATTTAAGTCCGGCTTTTTCATCTTCTATTACTGATTATACCGCGTCTATGGCCTATGCCATAGATTCCATCACCATTTCACCTTTAATTAGCGATTTTCTTGCCAGTATGACTTTAAATGGGAAGCTTATTGCAAGCGATATTTCCTCTGTAAAACTACCCCTACTGGTTGGAAGTAATGTATTCACCATTATTGTAACAGGAAGGGATGGACAAACAAGTAAAACTTACACGGTTAGCGTTAATCGCTCATCCATTTTTCCATATGTACAAAGCTTTAAAAATGCACTTGCTTCAGGTACCATCTTTGGCGGAACCCCGAATAGTGCACTATTGACAGGTGGAGGCATTGATGCAGAAGGTCAGGGCTATTTACGCTTAACCTCCAATACAAATAATCAAAATGGGTTTGCCCATAATACAAGTGCATTTCCTACAGCAAATGGCCTTTCGATCAGTTTTGATTACTTTACTTATGGTGGTTCAGGGGCTGATGGCCTTGCATTTTTTCTGTACGATGCAACAGCAAATCCATTTTCTATTGGTGGTTTTGGTGGTTCTTTAGGTTATGCGCAAAATAGTACCAGCCCCGGAATTTCTAAAGCATTTTTGGGTCTGGGAATTGATGAATTCGGAAATTTCAGTAACCCAACAGCCGGAAGGCAAGGGGGACCAGGTCAGCGACCAAGTTCAGTGGTACTTCGCGGTGATGGAAATGGTAATGCGGCGAACGCAACTAATTATGAATACTTAAGCGGAATTCAAACCACTGATGTAGTTGCAATGTCTGCGGCAGGGTCAGGTAATATATTTCAGATCGCAGGGGGAATAGATGGTCGTACTACAGGAACAACGGGTATTTCAAGCCCTGGTTATCGAAGAGCAAAAATGAAAATGGTTCCTGATATTTCGGGATCAGGATTTACTATTAATGTCTGGATCACGGAGGGAGATTTGTATGGTGGTGTTATTCATCATGTAATTAAAGACTTGATCTATGTACCAACAAGCCCAATCCCTGAATTTTTGAGTTTTGGTTTTTCAGCCGGGACAGGAGGGAAAAATAATTTTCATGAGGTTCGTAATCTCCTCATCAATCTTCCAGACCAATTGATTGATACAGAACCTGTAGTTTCAGATATAATTAAGACTGGCCAGGAAAATACGCCACTAGTATTTTTATCTTCAGATTTTACGTCCAAATTCAGTAGTCAGGATAATAAAACACTTTCAAAAGTTAAAGTGATCAGCCTTCCAGCAAATGGAACACTTAAATTAAATGATATCGACATCCTGAATAATCAGGAAATAGTTTACCAAGAATTAAATCAGATCAGCTTTGTTCCTGCACCAGGTTTTAAGGGCACAACTGGATTTCAATGGAACGGTTCAGATACTAGCTTATATGCTTTAACTCCAGCCAATGTAAACATCAATATCATAGCGCAAAGTTCAATGCCATATTTTGAGAGTTTTAAGAATTCAACAGCCACAGGATTGATAACCGGTGGAGTTACTGTCTTAACTTCAGGTAATATAGATGCTGAAGGTTCAGGTTACCTGCGACTTAATTCAAATGCAAAAAATCAAGCGGGTTTCGCAAGAAATACGACCTCTTTTTCTGTTGCTGATGGACTTTCTTTAAGCTTTGAATATTTCACTTATGGTGGTAGCGGGGGCGATGGACTCAGTTTCTTTTTGTATGACGCTACAGCGAATAATACCTTTCAGATCGGTGCACCCGGAGGATCGTTAGGTTATGCCCAGAATTCATCTGCACCGGGCTTAAGCAAAGCTTACCTTGGGTTTGGGTTTGATGAGTTTGGGAATTTTAGTACAGCGACGGCAGGACGGCAGGGAGGCCCCGGACAACGAAGTAGTTCTCTGACCATTCGTGGGGATGGAAATGGAACCGGTGCTGGTATTCCCGCTGGATCTAACTACGAATTTTTAACCAATATTCAAACCACTAATCTGGCAGCAATGAATGCAGCGGGTGCGGGATCCGGATTTACCATTGGCGGAAATACGGATGGTAGAATAGGGGGGATTGATGTAATTAATGCCGCTATAAATGGATACCGCAAAGTTCAAATTGAAATGAAACCCAATGGTCTAGGAACAGGATTCGTACTCAATGTATGGATTCTCGAAGGCACAAGTTCAGGAGGCATTAATCATCATCTTATCAATAATTATTCTTATGTGGGAAGTACACTTCCAGCAAATTTAAGTTATGGATTTGCCGGTTCTACCGGAGGATCTACCAATTTTCATGAAATACGTAATCTTGATATTCGTGTTCCTGGAACTTTTACACTTTCCAATAAGATGGCCACTCTTGACCGCTCATTCGGATCGAATCCGAATAAGTTCTATATGGAACAAACAACATCAGCTTTAAAAGTAAATGACTTGGATCCGACGAACTTTATTTCACCCAATGGTGATGGAAAGAACGACACCTGGATGATCCGAAACATCGAACTGTACCCAAATACTACGGTAAGAGTATTTGACCGTCAAGGTAAATTGGTATTTAATGGTTCGAACTACCTGAATGAGTGGAATGGAACATTTAAGGGAATTGAATTGCCTGCGGATACTTATTATTATATGATCGATCTGGCAAAAGATCAGCCTCAAATAAAAGGATATCTGAGTATTATGAGATAAATAAATAAAAAATGCTGTTGGAGGTACGTAATTAAACGGACCGACAACAGATAGTTTAATCGAAACCTAAATCAGAAATCTTTCTTCAATCTCAGAAAGCTATAAACTG
>JBIIWE010000537.1:0-3312 GCA_044339075.1 Daejeonella sp.
CATTACAGGGAGTTGCCCCGGGTTTGAATATTACAACAAATGCTGCACTGGGAGGTGAACCTAATGCAAATATGGGAATGAATATACGGGGCATAGGCTCACTTTCGGGTGGATCACCATACATTTTGGTTGATAATGCACCTATGGATCTGAATAATGTTAACCCAGCAGATGTTGAATCTATTTCTGTATTAAAAGATGCAGCTTCTACAGCAATATATGGATCCAGAGCTGCTTATGGTGTGATACTAATTACTACCAAATCAGGGAAATTAAATGAAAAGATGAAGACAAGCTATAACAATAGCTTTTCTATGGCAGAACCTACTTATTTACCAGGATTTGTAAACTCTTTAACCTTTGCAAACAGTATAAATCAAGCAGCTACAAATTCGGGTCAGAACAGGATATTTAATGACGAGACTCTGGCTAGAATAGTTAAATACCAAGCAGATCCTGTAAATACTCCTTCAATGGTAAAGAATCCAAGTGACCCGAATGGATGGGGGTACTGGAACCTCGGAAATGCTAATACAGATTGGTACGATGTGCTGTATAAAGACTGGGCCTTATCTCAAAGACATAATGCCGGAATCAGTGGGGGTTCAAAGAACACAAACTATTATGTTGGTTTAGGATGGGTTGATGAACCAGGTAAATTAAATTTTGCAAATGAACAATTTCAGAGATATAATCTTACCACAAATATATCCCTGAAAGTCACCGATAAGTTTACCGTTTCTATGAAGGCTAAGCTTAATAGAGGTTACCAAAAGTATTTTCAATCACAGATAGCAGGTGACAGACAAAGTTTTTTCAGCAGTATGGGAATATCGTGGCCAACCGATCCTGTATATACTCCAAACGGAGATTTTGCAATGGACAAAAATCAACCTCCGGTTTTGGCGAATGGAGGAAGCGATAAACAATACACCACTGATTTATGGTTAAATCCTTCATTTGAATTAAAACTAGCTAAAGACTGGAAGGTTAACGGAGATGTCAGTTTTAATACAAATTCATACAGAAGGAGCGATCATAGGAAGGTAATATGGGGCTTGGCTACTGACGGTGTAACACCTATCAAGCATTATAGCCAAAACTGGAACAGGATGAGCCAGGAATTGTCCTACAATGAGTATTTTACTTCAAACGTATTTTCAGAATATTCAAAGCAAATTAAAGGCCATTCATTCAGTGTTTTATTAGGTGGACAGGCAGAATTGTCAAATGATTTAGTATTTAATGGTTGGCGTAGGGATTTGATCAGTGAGTTGGTGCCAGCAATCAGTACGGCCATTGGTGATAAAGATGTAGATGAGAACATGTCTGATTGGTCTACTTTGGGAACGTTCATGCGCTTTTCATATAATTTCAATGAAAAATACCTCCTTGAACTGAATGGAAGATATGACGGCTCATCAAGATTTCAAAGTGGCAGAAGATGGGGCTTTTTCCCTTCTGCATCTGTAGGATATAATATCTGGAAAGAAAAATTCTGGGAACCTATTGCAAATGTGATCAACACTATGAAGCTGAGAGCATCATATGGTTCATTGGGTAATCAAAACGTACCGAACTACTTGCATGTAGCGACTGTTCCTATTCAAACTAATTTACCATATATTATTGATGGTAAACGGCCTGTTTATACCAGTGTTCCATCAAATAGAAGTCTTGGACTAACATGGGAGACATCCAAGACTATTAACTTTGGTGTAGATGCAGAAGCATTTAATAATCGTTTAGGGTTTTCGTTGGATTGGTATAACCGGAGAACAGAGAATATGTTTGGACCCGGTGAATCTGTCCCATCAGTATACGGTGCCGCTGTTCCATTGAATAACAATGCTATACTTGAAACTAAGGGCATTGAGCTTTCTATCAATTGGAAGCAAGTCGTAAATAGTAATCTTAATTATAATGTTGGAGTTGTGCTTTCAGATAATAAAACTACTATCAAGAAATACAATAACCCTACTAACTTTATAGGAAACTTCTATGAAGGCCAAAATTATGGGGATGTCTGGGGGTATGAAACTGCAGGCTTATTTCAAACTGATGCGGAATCAGTTGCATGGCCTAATCAAGCCAGCCTCTTTAGCCGATGGGGAGCAGGTGATGTTAAGTACAAAGATTTAAATGGGGATGGAAAAATCACCAATGGCAATCAAACGCTAGCAAATCCGGGAGATTTAAAAGTAATTGGCAATACTGCACCAAGGTATTTGTTTGGAATAAATACAAACATAAGTTATAAGCTATTCGATTTTACGATGTTTTTGCAGGGTGTAGGGAAAAGAGATCTTTGGATGGCCAATCAATTTTTCTTTGGCTTCAGGGGATCCTGGACAAGCACAATTATACCCGAGCACGCTCTTAATTACTGGAGCTCTTCTAATAATGATTCCTATTTCGCCAGACCATATTTAACCGCGGAAAATTTTAAAAATCAGCAAGTGCAATCTAGATATCTTCAGAATGCGGCCTATATGCGATTAAAGAATATTCAATTTGGATTTTCCTTACCTAAGGAATTATCCAGGAGGATTGGGATTGAAAGAGCACGTTTCTTTGTAGGCGGGGAAAATATTTTTACATTTTCAAAAATGATGGACTCATTTGATCCGGAAGCCAATGTGAGGGAAAACGGTGCTACAATGGTATATCCGTTATCCCGTGCATTTACTGGAGGCGTTAACATTACATTTTAAATTTTATAGACATGAAAATCATTAATATATATATTATTCTATTAGCTCTTATTCTGGGTTCCTGCAGTGATAAATTTCTGGATAGAGAGCCCTTGGATGCTATTTCCACAGATGCATATTGGAAAACACCCGCAGATCTTGAGATGTATGTCAATCAGTATTACACGGTATTCCCAAATGAAACCAGAAACGACATGAATCTGCTGGATGGGAATAGTGACAATCTGATTTTAGTAGGATTTAATTCGACTTTGGCAGGAACAAGGATAGTTCCTGCATCTGGTGGAGTATGGTCATCTTCATGGACCAGTATACGAAGTTTAAACTACTTCATTCAGAATTACAAAAGAGTCTCTGCACCAGCGGCCTCTATCAATCAATTTATTGGGGAAGCTTATTTTTTCAGGGCTTACCATTACTTTTCATTGGTGCGTGATTATGGAGATGTGCCTTGGATTAACAAGCCACTGGATCAAAGTTCAAGCGAATTGCAAATGGCTAGAACAGCACGCAGTACTGTGATGGATTCCGTTGTGTCAGATCTTGACAAAGCTATTCTATTGATGAAGGCTAAAGGTAAGGGTTCAGCCTCGCGATT
>JBIIWE010000395.1:0-3311 GCA_044339075.1 Daejeonella sp.
TCCGAGCTTATCACCCCGCAGTTTACGGAAACGTTTTCTTGCCTCTATCACATATAAACTGCCCGGAAAATCAGTAATTATTTTTTGAAATAATTCAAGTGCTTTAGCCGGTTGGTTTAATTTTGTTTCATAAATGTCGGCCAGAATAAATAAAGCATCATCACCCCAAAGTTCTGTTGGATAATTTTCAATGATTCCCATTAGCTGCTCGATTGCCAGGTTGAACTCATTGTTCTTGATGAAAATTTTTGATTTTGCCATGAAAATATCATCTGCAAGTGAATTTCCCGGAAAAAGAACATTTATACTATCCAGTGTCTTTAATGCTTTATCGGATTGGTTTTTAAAAATCATAAGATCTGCATATGCATACTTCCTGAGTGCTGCTGTATCTGTTTCATTTTGTAGATTATCTGAAATAAGCAGGTTAAGGTTTAGAGCATCATTTGCAATTAACTGGGAGGTTGAACTTTTCAGAACATCAAGTTGTGCTTTTGCCCATATAAAATCGGTCTGATAATAAGCTAATTTTGCATTCTTGTATCTTGCCTCCTGCCCTAATGGCTCATTTGCATAAGCTTTTTCAAGTTGGCCATATATAAGAGCAGCTTCCCAAATCTCTCCTGTAAGGATGTAGATATCGCCAAGATCCGACTTTGTTTGTCCGATAATTTGTGGCGGCAAGCCATTGAGTTCTAATAATTTCTCCAGTTGTTGTGCTGCAGCAGCTGGTTTTCCGAGATAATATGCCTGCAAATTGGCTAGTTGACGTATTGCAAATACTGTTCCCGAGCTTCTTCCATAATCGTTTAAAAGAGAGTTGAAATCATTTTCTAAATTGATCAGAGATTCTTGACTGAACTTTATGGAAGTTAGTTGTCTTGTTTTTACATTAAGAAGCTCAATTTTAGCTGGGATATAATATTTGTTTTCAGCACCTTTTGATACCAAATAGTTTAATGATTCAATGGCTTGTTCGAATGCTTGATTGGATATCAGTAAACGGGAAAGGTCAAAGACTCTGTTTCCATCTTCTTTAAGTCGGCGATCTAAAGCAAATATCTGCCTTAAAGCCATATCAAAATCTTTTTGCTGGATATATTGCCAGGTTAAAAACTCGGTCATGACTATGTTTTGTGGCTCTTTTTGAAGCCTGCGTAAGATCGATGATCTTAACTGATCAAAATCCTCACTTCCCTCCAGAATATTTCCAAGTACACTTTGTGCTTGTGGCAATGCCTCAGGGTTTGTAATCAGAAGATTTATATATTCCTGGATGAGATTTGGTTTGTCCTTCCGGAACCGATACAGACTGAGCAGGTCGTAATTAAAAGCATTCTCATTATTGAGTAGCTTTCTACCGGTAATGAAAGCTTTAATTGAAAAATCATAAGCTTCAGCGCGATAAAATGTTATTGCGAGATCTTTGATAGCAAACTCATTGGCAGGCATAGTCCTGATCAATGTATTAAACCACTCTACTGCTTTTTCCTGATCGCCTTTTTCCTGATAAATACGGCCAATATCAACTGAATAGGTGAAATTGCCCGGATTGCTTTTAAGAAGGCTTCGGGATAGTTTTTCAGCCTCATTAAATTGTTTGATCTTAAGCAAACTGTTGAAATACGGATCGTAAAAGTTTATGTTTTTCGTTCGGTTGAAAAGCTTTTCATACAGTAAAGCAGCCTTTTCGAAGTCGCCTGATTGAAAATATTGCATTGCCAGTGCCTCCTCTGAACTTAGCTGAGCTTTGAGGCTTAAAGAGGAAATTATCAGAATAAGAAAAAAGATGATTCTCTTCATGATTTAATTTGGGTACTTAATTTTCCGAATCCTTAAAGTTAAAGGTAATGCAATTAAATTTGACTGAAAGTCTGAATTAAAGTTCAGAACAGCAAGCTCATGATAGTGCAATAAATAGGCCATGTAGTCTAAATGTTACGATGGTATTTTTATGATTAAAATGGAAATCATTACATTGAAAGATTAGTTACAAAACGAGGCCTCACTAATTTTTCGTGTAACATTTATCTTTATTTTCTGCAATGAATAGGGGACTAATTTTTTTTGAACGAAATTTGAACAAATAGTATTGGATAATGCCGGTTTTTAGAAATTACTTTTTCTTATGTGTTTTGCTGACTCTGGTGTCTTGCTCATTTGAAGGAACTGTCGAGCGAATTCCAATTGAAAATTTTTTTAGTGTGCCTATTAAAACATCTTTTCTGGTATCACCCGATGGCAAGTTCATTTCCTATCTGAAACCTGACAATAAGCGCATTCATATTTATGTAGAAACCTGGGATGGGAAAAATACCACCCAGTTAACATGTGATAGTAACCGCAGTATATCAAACTATTTTTGGGCAAGCAATAATGAGATACTTTATTTGAAAAGTGGTGCTGAAGATAAAGACGCCGGATTATTTGCAGTGAAAATTGATGGAACAAATAAAAGGGAGCTGTTACCTTTTAATTATGCAAAGATCAGGTTAATAACTACAGGCCGAATTTTTGATGATCATGTATTAGTGGCTCTTAATAGGCGTGATTCTACAGTATTTGATGCCTACAGGTTAAATATTCAATCCGGGAAATTATCCTTACTACTTGAGAATCCTGGAAATATAACGAAGTGGTACGCAGATCCTTCCGGTAAATTACGTATGGCAATAGCAAGCGATGGGGTTAATGAAACCTTACTCTATCGTGATAATGAAAATAAAAAACTAAGTCCGGTTGTGACTAATAATTTCAAAACCAGCATTTTGCCGGTAGCATTTAGCGCAGACAATAGTTGTATCTATGCTTTGTCAAACAAGAATCGGGATAAGATGGCATTGGTTGAATTGGATTGTAAAACTGGAAACGAACATCGAACGATTTACAGTAACCCTGATGTAGATGTTTCTGACGCAATTTATTCGGTAAATAAAGGTAAATTAACCTATGCGGGTTATGAAACCTGGAAAAAGGAACGCCACTACCTTGATGAAACTGTAAAAAGTATGTTCAACAAGCTTGAAAAGCTGCTTCCAAATACAGAGATTCTCGTGAGTAGTTCTGACTCGGCAGGAAAAAAGATAATAGTCCGTACCTACACGGATCAAAATCCAGGATCATTTTATCAATACACTATTAATGAAAATAAACTGGTTAAGTTAAGTGATGTCAACCCTTCATTAGTTGTGGATGATATGGCCGAAATGAAGCCTATAAGCTTCAAAACAAGGGATTCCCTTCTCGTAAATGGCTATTTAACTCTTCCCAAAGGCAGGACAAAGAAATACCTTCCTGTAGTTGTGATGCCT
>JBIIWE010000396.1:0-3310 GCA_044339075.1 Daejeonella sp.
TGCAGATCCATTAGCTTTTCCTGATGCAACTTTAGTCAATGCCAGGGTGTCCAGTTTGCTGATGTCATTAAAACTCTCACTGACATAACCTGATCCGGTACCGGCCTGATTACGTGTGGTTACAGAAAATGAAACGTCAGTATCTGTATTGTATGCGAAAAGACCTTTTGAATTCATGATCGCTCTGAAACTGGTAGAATTCTCAAGAAATCCTGCAGCTTCCAGATTAGCTGCTTTGGCAACTTCCAAACTCTTTCTTACTGCCTCAGCTCTGATGTCGGGATTGACAGCAGCAGTAGCGGCATTATAAGTAATGGATTCTGCAAAGGTTTTCGGACCTTCCAGAGAAACGTACTCCGGATTAGGAGGAGCCAGCTGTGCCAGTTCCTCAGACCTTCTTACTACTTTTTCAAGTGATGCATCATCAAATTCATTGATCGTTGCAGAACCTGTTTTCTTACCGAATGTGGAGCTGATTGCCAGTCCCATCGTGCTAATATCACCTGCCGTTGAAACCGCGTTTCTTGCATAGCGGATATTTCCACCCTCGGTACCACTCAGACTTACTTCGCATTCATCTGCTTTAGAAAAACTCAAGGCCTTCTTTAGAATTGCCTGAGCTTCTGCTTTACTTATTATGCCCATATCTTATATTTTTCTTGCTGTATTAATAACATTAACTCCATTAAATCGTGTTGTTGAACTACCGTGAGATACGGCATTCGACTGGCTTGGCTGACCCTTGCCATCATTGAAAGCGCCACCAAGTCGGTAATCACTTTCATCGCAAACAGCTCCTACTGCATTCCAGAATTCCTGGGTGTTTGATTGGTAGGCTACATCTTTAAGCATCCCAACGATCTTGCCTTCTTTGATCTCGTAGAACATTTGTCCGCCAAACTGGAAATTATAACGCTGCTGGTCAATAGAGAATGAACCATCACCAATGACATAAACGCCTTTTTCAACATTTTTGATCATATCATCTACGCTTAACTTCTCTTTTCCGGGTTGAAGAGAGATATTCGGCATACGCTGGAACTGTACATCTGCCCAGCTTTGAGCGTATGAACATCCTTGTGATTCCTTTAATCCGATCATATGTGCCTGGTCGCGGGTTGCTTGGAAATTAACAAGGACTCCATCTTTGATGATATCCCATTTCTTGCAGGCTACACCTTCATCATCATATCCTACTGCTCCTAATGAGGTTTTTTCGGTTTTATCTGCAACAACATTCACCAGCTTATTACCAAAATTGAATTTTTTGGAGTTTAATCTGTCAAGGCTTAAGAAACTTGTTCCTGCATAATTTGCTTCATAACCCAGTACCCGATCTAGCTCTGTTGGATGTCCAACAGATTCATGAATAGTTAACCAAAGGTGTGAAGGGTCAAGAACCATATCATATTTTCCAGGCTCAACCGATTTAGCTTTCATTTTCTGTTCCACATTAACTGTGGCTGATTTAATATCTTCCAGAATATCATAGCGATCTTTATATCGGGTTACGATACCTTTAACCTTGCTACTTTCTTTAGGTTCCATATATTCATAGCCCATACCCATTGGGGTACTCAGCGACTTGATCGTATCGAACTTTCCGCTGCTCCGGTCAATTTTTGTTACTGTGAAATTCGGGAAGATCCGGTGTATGTCCTGGTCAATATAGGATCCGTCAGTTGATGCAAAATACTTCTGCTCGTTTACTGCGAAAATCACTGAATTAACAAAGCTTGCACCTCCTGACATAGCAAGTGCATTGGTCGCAAGAAGAAGATCAACTTTTTCTTTTACCGGGACTTCAAATGCATTTTTCTCAATTGGCGATTTCCAGCTTACTTCACCATAGCCTTTTTGTGCTGCTAGCTGAACTGGTGCTCCCTGAATTTTGGAATTTGCTTTGGCTACGGCAACTGCTTTTTCAGCAGCCTTTGCAATATCTTCTTTTGTAACGTTGTTTGTTGAAGCAAAACCCCAGCATCCATTAGCAATTACGCGTACCCCAACGCCATAGGATTCGGTATTTGAAACTCCCTGTACCCGATTTTCTCGTGTAGCAACAAACTGGTTCAGGTAACGCCCAATACGAATATCTGCATAACTGGCTCCTTTTGCCCTTGCCGCATTCAATGCCACATCGGATAATTCCTTTTTTATTTTCACATCCACCACGTTCAATGCTTCCATTGGATCGATTGGATTACCAAAAAGTGCCAGGTTTGGTAGCATTAATGCCCCAGCACCCATTCCACTCAGGTAGAGAAATTTACTTCTTTTCAATATGTTATCCTCCTTTAAATTGGTTAGTTGAAATGGCTGACCTAGCGATCAGCATGTTTCTAAAATTGAAGTTATAATAATTTTACTTCAAGCCATAAATATGTGCAACAAAGTAAAAATAAAATGTAAAACCAAATTGGGTGAATAGTGTCTTCATACACCTTTATTGCCCCATTTTCTGTTGTAATATTTTTCTCCGATCGTTCAATAAATATCCGTGTGTTTTTTAATTTTTCTAAAGCCTTAACTTCCCTCCATGCTTTTTTATCAAATACATAAAACCAATTGGAATCATTATTTTCAGATTGAATAGATTGCCATCCCGACTCTGCAGGCCAAAAAGATCCTGTCTCCTGAAAACTCATCACGGGATGCTGCCTAAAAGCTATCTTTTCCCCCTTAATTTGAATGCGCGATATATTTTCGGTTTCAGTTTGATATTCTATCCCTGATTTTTTATTTATCACAGGAAGGGAATTAATTGCAATACTTTCGGTATTCACTTTCTTTCTGGCTGCTTTTTCAAGAATATACGACCAGAAATATGAATAATCTTCCTCTTGGTTGCCAAGAATCCAGGTATATGAATCATTGATAACTGTCAAAAGGATTTTTCCCTTGCCAAATAATTTACTATTCGTTAAAATAGTACCACTTTCATTTTTTACCAAACTTTGCGTTCCAGCTTGTGCCATAATCTCAATAGAACTACTTCCATTAAAAACCGTTTTTTGTGCAGAATGCCGTCCCCAGCTCAATTTTATTGTTTTTGGGATCACTTTTTTATTCTCCCGAAAGGCGAATACATTCCTGTAAAACCCACTCCCTGGTTCTGGTGCATCAGCTTTGATGATCAGTCCCATGCCTTTATTTACCGAGTTCTGAACAGCCTGACTTTCAAGGCTGCTCAATCGCGATAATTCACTCATGTCGCCAATAAGGATATCAAAATCATTTAGAAGGCTCGTATTGATATGATTGAGATCGTTTTGCCTGCTGTTCAAAAACTCTGTGCTATACTTATTGG
>JBIIWE010000397.1:0-3297 GCA_044339075.1 Daejeonella sp.
GCTGCCAGTTCATCTTTCTGTTCATAATTACCACTCCAGGAATGGAGACTCACCACTAATGGCTTAGGCGCAGCAGATTTAGATTTAAAGAAATAGGCTTTTTGTGAAGAATTATCCAGGCTTGACTGTATCTCAACAACTTTAAAACCGATATCCCAATTGCTTTGGCGGGTATCATCAAAGGGGGTGAAAGAATTGGCGAATGGTTTTTTAAGGGCATTCCAAATAGTTTCGTTTTGGGTAATGAAGATACCGGTGGCGAGGCCAAGGACTAAGATTAGGATGTATGAAACTGGTTTTTTCATGTTAGATTTAATGATTTGCAAATCTGTTTTTCATATAAGCTTTCCATAGTTTAGCTCATCCTCAGAGACGGATATATAAATCCCTTCTGGATTTTACCCCACCTCCTTCATTACCTCCTTAAAACTTCCTGCAATTTCCTGTGCGGTCATTCTGTTCATAGAGATGTTCACCTTCAAGCTAAATCCGGTTGCGTCGGGTGCAGAGAGGCGGATATTTCTTTTTGACAGCGCATCTGAAAAGCGTTTTTTGTCGATATTTTTAAGGTCGAGGTGTACAATATGAGAACCGTTATCATATTTCACAATTTTGAACCGTTCATCTTTCTGGATCTCAGTAAACAGATACTCCGCTTTTTGCCAGGCACTTTTATATTCTTCTATCCACGAATCGACGTAATGAAGGGCTACTGCTGCAAAAGGCCATACAGCCGGAATACCTGCACCGAACATTCTTCGTTCATGGAAAAGGTCGTGTGTAAATTCTTTGGATCCGGCGAGGACTGCCCCGCTTGCTGCATTAAAACATTTACAGATGGATGTGAATGAAGTATCAAACATGGCTCCATAGCTTGCCGGATCAATTCCGGTATGAGCTGCTTGTACAAAAAGCCTTGCCCCATCCAGATGGGTTTTGATATCATTGACTTTAGCGTAATTTGTAATGGCCTTCATGTTTTCGAAGGCAAACATTTGATCTTGCTGCCTGCGTACCGGACTTTCAATGCAAATCACTCCAACCTTTAAGGCAACTCTTCCCTTAGCTGTTTTACTAACTACTTCTTCGATTTCTGCCAAGGTCATTTCTGTAGTGTTCAAACCGAGGGGAATAAGGTTTAATGCACTCAACGTTTGACATCCATCGCCCGTATCCTGATAGATATGACTTTGTTCCTGAAGAATTACCCTGCGGTTATTTCCGGCCAGACGTCGCAATGCCATGTGGTTAGCCAGGGTTCCTGTTGGCATAAATACTGAAGATTCTTTCCCCATTAGCTTTGCAAACCTGTTTTCCAGTTCTTCTACAACTCCTCCGTTTGAATAGAAGTCGGTTTTAATCTTTCCTTCATCGGCAAGTTTCATTAAAAGTTCGCCATATTCCTTCGGACTTAAAGGCACGCCATCGTTTACAAAGTCTACAGTTTTACCTGCCAAGTTTGTTTTTTGAGGGATCTCACCACCATAAACATCTAATTGTGTGGCTGATGCGGCGATGATACTGCCTAGTTTTACAAAATCTCTTCTTTGCATTGGGTTGAATTTTAATTAATTTGAGATCAGGAATTTAATCCGGATCGAATTCCTCTACTTGATCAAAATAATCATTGCTATTTTATCGATCAGAATTGTTAATCCGTTCAGTAAATGATACTAAGTTCAGTTTGCTTTTTTGATGAACCCAATAGTATATTAAATATGCAGAATGGGATTGAAAATTCCTAATAATTGTTAGAATGAGATTTGACGAAAAGGAATATATTCCTTATGAATTAAACCACCCTTTTCCAATATCCTGAATCTTCTGTTGCCGGGAATTTTGCTTTTGGCTCCAGATCCAGAAATGGATAGCTTACTCTTGAAAGGAATAGTCCCTGTGGGTGGGCGGGTAATATTTTAGATGGTGTATTTCTTGAGATCAGGTGGCTTTCGAATTCATCCACGCTCAGCGTATCATCGCCAATTTCAATCAGTTTACGAACAATGATCCGGATCATCCGTCCTAAAAACCGGTTGGAAGAAATTTGAAAGCGGATCCTATCGCCACTGCTGTTTGTGTACAAAATGGCTGAAGATACTCTGCAAATGGTATGTTCATTTTTATCGGGCGATTTACAAAATGCACGGTAGTCTTCATATTTTGGGAGAAGATCAACAGCTTTTTTCATCTCATTCAAATTGAAATTTTTACGCAAATAGAGCGAGCTGCTTTCACTTAAAAAAGGGTCTTTATAGGTATGAATAAAAAAATCATATGATCTTTGAATAGCGTCAAAACGTGCATGTGGCTGACCTTCAACCGGGATGATGTCAAAGAGAGCGATATCGTCTGGAAGAATTCGGTTAAGTCGAAAGAAAAGATCAAAGTTCCATGGTTTTTCGATATCCATATGGAAGAAATACTGGCTGGCATGAACCCCTGTATCGGTGCGTCCGCAACCAAATATTGTAATTGGTATTTTAAAGATCTTACTGAGATTGTCTTCCAAAATTTCCTGTACACTTAGCTTGTCCGGCTGTCTTTGCCAGCCGAAATAATTTGTTCCTTTATAGCCAATGTGAACGAAGTACCTCAATGCCTTTTGTATTATTTTACTAAGCTAATAATGAATTTCCAATTCCGGTTCTTTATCGAAATGGAACCCAAGACTTAATATTCAAATTATATGTATTTTTGTGTTCCGCTTTTTAAAATTAACGCGTGTATTAAGCATTGTAATTTATGAGAACTATCGTTATTGTTGGAGCAATTGTATTGGCAGGTGCCAGTATCATCGGAGTAATAATGAGTGAAAGAAATGAGTCAACTCAGCCTGCAGTATCAAGTCAGGGAATTCCTCCTATGCCCGCTGATGCTACTGGTGAAACACCCAAATTAAATCCGGCACATGGTCTTCCGGGCCATCGATGTGATCTTGCCGTTGGTGCTCCATTAACGAATGCTTCCGGAGCGCAGGTTCCCGTTGCAGCGCCACAGGCTGTGGTACCTCAACAGCCTGCTCCTGCCGGTTTAAAGGTTAATCCTGCACATGGCCAGCCTGGTCACAGATGTGATTTGCAGGTTGGAGCGCCTTTATAAAGCGGATCAAGCCCGCTTTGACAGGCGGATTAGGTCCGTTGTTACAGGCGGATCAAGTCCGCTGTGACAGGCGGATCAAGTCCGTTGTGACAAGGGGATAAATATTTAAAATATTCTTTTCGCGAATTGCAAATTGAGTATAAATACTTATCTTTCTTAAATGAAAGAGCATAAGGGAATGCGCCCTCAGGATATTAT
>JBIIWE010000398.1:0-3282 GCA_044339075.1 Daejeonella sp.
TATTAGATGCCATACGTGAATGGGAAATGGCAAGAAATGGAAATGCATTCAGCAAAGCGCAGCAAGAGGCATTGAAAAATCCAAAGAATGAATTCCATCTCGAAAAACGCGATGAGGGTAAATGGACGCTGCATCAGTATGCGATGTCGCCTGTTTTTACGAGAGAAAAATTTGAACGTCAACCGGGAGAGCCTACTCATACCACCTGGAATTTGCAGTACCAATGGAAGGAGCAGCCTTTACAATTCAGAATGCAGATCACAGGCGAAACGGGCAGCGTGAAAAACATTAAAATGCAAATCGACAAGTATAAGGAACTTTTATTCCCAGTTGAATTAGCTGTTGGTGAAAGCCTGGTTTCTGATGGTACAGAAACTATCCGGCTTTACGATAAAAATGGGAAACCAAAAGGAACATTCAAATTACAAAATAAACCTCCAATCGTTGCTCCCGGAGCACATATCATTTTGATCGATTCAGACTTCAGTCGGGAGGAAGCTCCGAAAATTGAGGTACAGTTTAAAGGACTGGATAAAATGGAGGAGATTGAGGTTTCTAAAAAATATTAATTGATCAATTATTTGGAGAACATAGAATTGCTAGGCACACGCGACACGCGTGCGCCCAATGTCATTATTTAAGGATTACGATCCTGACGAATTCAGGATCTCCTTCATTATTACAAAATGCATTGTCATCCGATAGCTATCGGATCTGGCGAAGGCCAGAACCTTCTGCCCCCTTAAATAATGACATTGCGCGTGCGCCAGCGTTACTTTTTGGATTAAGTGATAATAAAACTAAATTAGCTCCATTATAAAACGAAATTCTATTTCAGACATGACCTTTCAGCATAAATCTTCATGGATTCTATCCATACTACTGTTTTTTTCATTTTATGTTGAAGCTCAGGATAACCGAACACATTCACAAATTTCGAACCGACCTACTATTCAAGCTAAATTATCTAATAAAGGCCCGGATATAGACGGTAAAATAATAGGCGATTCATTTTGGGAAAGCATAGATCCCATTGGTGATTTAACCCAAATCAAACCTAATGTCGGTGCTCCTGCATCCGAAAAGACAGTAATAAGGATTGCTTATACAGATAAAATGTTTTATGTATCAGTTATCTGTTACCATACTGACCCGAAGGCAATAGTAGTTTCTGACTCAAGAAGAGATGCCGATCTAACAGATGATGATAGTTTTCTATTTATCCTCGACACCTATAACGACACTCAAAATGGTTTTTTATTCGGAACCAATGCAAATGGCATGGAATACGATGCTCAAATTGATAATGAAGGCAAAGGAACTAATAATACTAATCGCCAGCAAGGAGGTGTAATTGGTGGTATAAACTTAAACTGGGATGCCGATTGGGATGTGAAGACTCATATTGGTGATTACGGCTGGAGTGCAGAGTTTGCTATTCCATTGCGTTCCCTGAGATTTACAGCAGGAGAAAACCTGGTTTGGGGTATCAATTTTGAAAGGAACATCAGTAAAACTACTGAAACAGCTTACTGGGCTACAATTCCAATAGGTTTTGATATCAAGAGGTTGTCTATGGCCGGTAAGTTAAATGGATTAACCCTCAAAAATCCAGGCAATTTCAAAATATTTCCATATGCACTGACTCAGGCAGTCAACAATAAGTCTATTGTGCCTAATGTAACTAATACAAACCTTGAGGCCGGAATGGATTTGAAATATAGTGTTACGCCTAGTCTGACAGTTGACTTAACCTATAATACCGATTTTGCTCAAGTTGAAGTAGATGATGAGCAAGTTAATTTAGATCGATTTAATTTATTTTTTCCAGAAAAAAGACCATTTTTCCTAGAAAATGCAGGTCAATTTGCGGTGGGCAGTCCAGGAGAAGTAGATTTGTTTTTTAGTCGTAAGATTGGGATTAGTAAGAATGGGAATATTATCCCAATCACAGGAGGAGGACGGGTTTCAGGAAAAATAGGGCAAACTAATGTAGGATTATTAAGCATGTTTACAGACGATGTCCAAAGCCTGGGCATCGATAAGAATAGTTATAACATGGCTAGAGTAAACCACGATTTTCCAAAAAACAGATCTTCTATTGGAGCGGCATTTATAAATAGGACAGGATTGGGAGATCGCATTGATGATTACAATCACGTAATGGCGGTAGATGGGAAATGGGGTCTGGGCCAAAAGGCACAAATCACCGGGTTTTTAGCTAAAAGTGCAACACCCGGAATTTCCGATTCTGATCATTCATATAAACTTCAGTTCAGTTATAATTGGGAAAGATGGGAACTTAGAGCTGCTTATACTGAATTAGGTGAAGGATTTAATCCGGAAGTTGGTTTTCTTCAAAGGAGTGCTTTTAGGAAACCTGAATTTTTTATTCAGCATAGGTGGCGGCCGGATAACTTATTGAATTTATTAGAACTTAGGCCTCATATCTCCTACAGACAATATGCCGATTTTAAAGGAAATTTAGTTACAAGTTATCTCCATGTTGACAATCATTGGGTTTGGAAAAGTGGCCTGGAAATACATACAGGAATAAATTATACTACCGAAGGGGTTTTACAAAATTTTAATTTATCAGGGGTTTTAATTCCCAAATCAACATACAAACACAAGGAGGCGCAAGTGGTTATGATGACAAATCAAAACAAAGCAGTTTCATTGAATGCCCGAACTATTATAGGAGGATATTTTGGAGGAGATCGGATAGCCACAACGGCAACTTTAAAAGCCAGAGTTGGAGACAAGTTAAATTCTTCCCTTATTGTAAATCATAATATATTAAATATGCCAAATGGGGCATTGAAAGCTATTATACTTGGGAATCGTTTGGCTTACTCTTTTACCCCGCGTATGTTTGTTCAGAGTTTAGTTCAATATAATAACAGGTCAAGAATTACTTCAGTAAATGCAAGGTTTGGATGGCTTCAAAATGCAAATAATGGTTTGTTTGTGGTAGTCAATATCGTAAAAGATAAAGATTTACTCGATCTAATAGATACCCGAAGCCTGACATTGAAATATACGCGTAGCTTTGATTTGTTGAGTTTGTAAAGATTCTTGGTGGCGCGCCAAATGTCACTAATTTAACGTGTACCCGACAAAATATTTAAAAACCGCATACCTGCCTACCGCAGGCATGGAAACATAGCATTTTATTGCTGCCAACCTTCATTTTAAACACAGATAATTTTTAAGCTTTGCTTCTATCTATGTGATTTACAATCTATGTGGTTAAATATTAATTTTAGATTGCCGCGCTGC
>JBIIWE010000399.1:0-3278 GCA_044339075.1 Daejeonella sp.
TATTCAAATCATAATTCCGAAATTTATAACCTATAGATAAAGATTTCAGTTTACATTAAAATCGAAAAATCCATGAAAGTAATTTACACCTTCTTGTTTCTCTTATTTATTCATTCAAGTATTCAAGCACAGCTGAGCCAGGATGAAAAAAGTATTATTGAATATATCAAAGCTCATTTTGGAGAGTCGGAGGAATTGCTGATCGAATCTGTGAATATTAACAGCGGTACTTTGAATACAGAAGGTGTCAAAAAGGTGGGTGCTATATACCGCAGGGAACTTGATAAACTGGGTTTTACTACGGAATGGGTTGATCTGCCTGATTCCTTGCGCCGTGCAGGGCATTTGGTAGCTACCCGAAAAGGTTCACAGGGAAAACGCCTTTTTTTGATCGGGCATTTGGATACTGTTTTTGAGCTGGAGATGGCTTTCAGCCCTTATACAAAATTAAATGACTCTACCGCCACCGGTCAGGGAGTAAATGATATGAAGGGCGGTAACATGGTCATGATCTCGGCATTAAAAGCTCTTAATTCCCTCGGACTTTTAGATAATACCCAGATTGTAGCCTACTTCACCGGAGACGAGGAAAGTTCGGGTTCGCCGCATGCTGTGGCGAGGAAAGATTTTATTGAACGTGCCCGTAATACCGAGATTGCCCTGGGTTTTGAAGGAGCACAGGACTTAAATACTGTGGCTGTTGCCCGTCGCGGAATTGGTGGCTGGGTACTTAATGTGGATGCCAAAACAGGTCATTCTGCAGGTATTTTCAGTCAGAGTGCAGGTTATGGTGCTATTTATGAAGCTGCCAGAGTAATCAATGAATTTCGTACTCAGCTAAAAGATGAAAAGTATCTGACTTTTAATCCGGGCTTGATGAGCGCCGGATCAGAGATCAGAGTAGATAAAGCCAATGCCAAAGTGGAGGCAATAGGGAAAACTAATATCATTTCTCCTGCCGCTTATGTTGCCGGAGATCTTCGCTTTATTTCAGAAGTACAGCGTGATAAAACTAGAGAGAAAATGAAGGCTATTACTGCGCAGAGCCTTAATGGTACCAGTTCTACGATTACTTTTACCGATGGACTTCCAGCTATGGAGCCAACCGAAGGTAATTACAGACTGGTTAAATACCTCGATAAGATCACCCGTGATATGGGCATCGGTGCAACATTGGCAGGTGATCCCGGGGCTCGCGGAGCAGGGGATATTTCAGATATTGCCAAATACGTGGATTGCCTGGATGGAATGGGCGCCTCTGGAGGCGGAGCACATAAGCCGGGTGAAGTGGTCAACTTAAAGGAGTTGCCTATCCTTGTACAGAGAGCAGCCTTAATGATCTACCGCCTGAGCCGTACGAATGCTTCTGTGAATTAAAGCCCCTTCTACCTTTCTTCCTTTGGTTGGTGTTTTGCACCAACCAAGCCTACCTTCGGTGGTTATTTTCCTTTGGCTGGTGTTTTGCACCAACCAAGCCTGCCTTCGGTGGTTATTTTCCTTTGGCTGGTGTTTTGCACCAAGCTATCCTACCCACATTGGATGTTTTTTCTTTCTGTCCGCTTAATTCACTTCGCTTACCTCTGCCTTACAGCATGCTGTAATTGTCGTGAGCAATATTCTGTAGCTGAATGGGTGGAATTTGGTACTTTTGTAATTATGATCCAAATTAAGTCATTCGCATTTAATCCTTATCAGGAGAACACCTATATTCTTTCCGACGAAACATCGGAATGTGTGATCATTGATCCCGGAATGTATACTGGCGATGAGCAAAATGAATTTTTGAAATTTATTTCCGACAATAAACTGAAACCGGTTTTGCTCCTGAATACACATTGTCATATAGATCATGTTTTAGGGAACAAATTCGTTTTTGATACCTACGGACTATTGCCTCAATTCCATAAGGGTGAAGAGATAGTTCTGAATTCAGTCGTATCTTATGCTCCTCAAATGGGAATTCGCTATGACGTTTCACCACTCCCTGAAGTTTTTTTACCTGAAAGTGGTACGGTTAACTTCGGTGAATCTGCGCTTGAATTGATATTTTCACCTGGTCATTCGCCGGCTCATTTATGTTTTTATAATGAAAAAGACTGCTTTTTGATTGGGGGTGATGTGTTGTTTTACCGAAGTATTGGAAGAACTGACCTTCCGGGTGGTAATCACGATCTGCTGATCACTAATATCCGTGAGAAATTATTGGTTTTACCAGATAATTGCAGAGTTTATCCCGGGCATGGACCATCTACCAGTATCGGATTTGAGAAGCAGT
Organism: Daejeonella sp.; assembly: GCA_044339075.1. GTDB lineage: Bacteria > Bacteroidota > Bacteroidia > Sphingobacteriales > Sphingobacteriaceae > Daejeonella. The sequence continues at coordinate 2,276 of JBIIWE010000399.1, forward strand.
ATAATCCTTTCCTTAGCTGAACCAATCATACTATAGACCGATAATTTGAACACCTCCTACTATATCGCCAAAAGGTATCTGTTTTCGAAGAAATCGGTTAATGCGATCAATTTTATTTCAGGGATCTCGATGCTTGGCGTTTTTGTAGGAAGTGCCGCTCTCATTATTATTCTTTCAGTATTCAATGGTTTTGAAAATATTGTACTTTCTATGTACAATACGTTTAGTCCGGAACTTCGCATTGAAGCCCTGAAAGGAAAAACCTTTGATCCTGGGAATACGCATTTCCTGAATTTGAAAAATGATAAACGCATCATTAACTATACCGAAGTATTACAGGAAAAGGCTCTGGTTCGCTATGGTGAAAGCCAGTCTATTGCATTGGTAAAGGGCGTTAGCGAGGGTTTTATGAAAAATAAAAACGGCTTGGATTCAGTAATTTCCAGTGGAAGTTTTACCTTATGGTCCAAGGGGCAGGATATGGCGGTTATAGGTTATGCCTTACAAAATTTTCTATCCATTAACCTGAATAATGAATTTCAAAGTCTCGATGTTTATTCACCCAGAAAAGGTGCTTTAAACTCATTGAATCCTGCCGATGAGTTCAATGTACGTTCCATTTACCCTTCTGGTGTTTTTGCTGTTCAGCAGGAATTTGATAATACCATGATCGTTCCCATACGTTTTGCCAGAGAATTGCTTGGTGAGAATAAACTGGTGTCCTATATTGAGATAAATGTAGCTAAAGATATAATGATCGAAGATCTTCAGAAGGATATTGAAGAATCTATAGGGAAGGAATTCCTGGTCAAGAACCGTAGCCAGCAAAACGAATTATTGTATAAAATCCTGAATTCCGAAAAATGGGCCATCTTCCTGATCCTTACATTTGTTTTGATCATCGCAATCTTTAATATTATCGGATCATTAACTATGTTGGTTATCGATAAACGTAAAGATATTGCCATTTTGAGCAGCCTGGGGGCGGATAAATCATTGATCA
>JBIIWE010000023.1:0-11368 GCA_044339075.1 Daejeonella sp.
AAAAAAATAAGTTTCAATCAAAATCCAATGTCATCCCGAAACCTGCCCTTCAGCAGGTGAGGGACCTTCGTAGTTCAAACACAAGTTTGCGTTCATCGCTACTAAGTTCCTTCACTCTGTTCAGGATGACAGGTGCACAGAGCTTTAAAAGAATAATTTCAATCTAAAAGCGATGTCATCCCTGCCAACCGTCAGGCCGAAACCTGCCCTTCAGCAGGTGAGGGACCTTTGTGAAACTGACATAAATATATCTAGGTAGATGTTTTTAGAAAAGCACACGCGACACGGCTTATACGGTTCCACATTGCGATTCCAGCGGAGGCTGGAATCTCCTTCCCCCCCCCTATAATGCTTGTCATTCCCGCGAAGGCGGGAACCTCTCTAAAGCTTGTCTTGTCCTAAAATAGGTTTAAATAAGGTCTTGACCAGCTTTTACTTTATACTTGGTTAACTCTACGGATATTGTTAGTAATGATTTGCACACGCGACACGCGTGCTCCAGCAATGAGGAACCTTCGTTTTCTTAGTACAAATTTAGCTCTAGGTTTAGGTAAAAAAAAGACTCTCGCAAAGACGCAGGTGCACAGCGCTTTAAAAGAATAATTTCAATCTAAAAGCGATGTCATCCCTGCCTACTGTCAGGCCGAAACCTGCCCTTCAGCAGCTGAGGGACCTTCGTGAAAACTGTAAACTCATTTCAGTAGTTGTCATATATCTGTTGGAAAACACCAACCGGAGGAAATTCAATGAATTAAAAATTAGCCAAAGGATAACAATCCCAGCATAGAATTATTTATCGAAGATTAGCTAAATCATCCTGATCCTTAGGCCTATTGGCAGATAGCTTAGCCTTTATTAAATCGTCTTTATGAATTGTACGAATAGTTAAGCCATCATCTTCAAATAATACTGATTTTTCATAGGCATTATTAAAATCAAGCCCCTTTAATTGTACCATTAAATCAATTGCTACGGGCGGTGTACCAAAAGTGAATACATCCCAATTAGGATGTGAAAGAAAGTTCTCTTGTGTCATATCAAAAACAGGCATGCCAAAATGGAAGAATGCCTGTTTAATTCGGTTATAATTTTCTTCAGAACGCTCTACCCATAAATCCATATCACCAGTTGTTCTAGAATAACCATGAAGGATTACTGAATATCCACCCACCAAAATATATTTGACTTTTTCAAGATTAAGAGCGGCCAGAAAATCCCTAAAATCATCATTAAATATATTACTCATCACAAATTCGTGAGCCCGCTTTAAATTTTGTTTTATCCATCCGGGGAGGGGTTTTTAGTGGATAATTAAAGGCAACACTGTTTAAATAGGCAGCTATTTTGAGCCTTTCCTGCCAGCTTTTATTTTGATAGTAAAATGAATGCTCAGCAGCTTCAGTAACCGTTTGTGCTTTAAAAGTTGTTCTATCTAATTTATAAACTGGCATATTCAAATGTACGAATTGATTATCAATACTAAAATTTGAATTAATAAAAACAGGGGTGAACCTGCCCTTCAGCAGGTGAGGGACCTTCGTTTTCTTAGTACAAATTTAGCTCTAGGTTTAGGTAAAAAAAGGCTCTCGCAAAGACGTAAAGACGCTTTGTATAACGGATAAAGAAATTTGTTTAGGTATCTTAAAGCGATCGTTTATGATCGCTCTATGTAGCCCGTAGGGGTAAGCATAGATTGTTGTTCTTTAAATTTGTCACTTAAATATAACGAAATATTCTTACCTATTAATAATCAAATAGTTATATATTCAAAAATCTCTGAAATTTAATCCCACCTTATCCCGTACTAACGTTATTTAATTAACAGGGGCTGTACTGTAATACAGTCCCTGTGTTTTTGGGCTTTAGAAATTATTTTTACGTTACTGCCAACCTGGATTCTGTTTCAGTTGGGGGTTTAGAGCAATTTCATTCACTGGCAAAGGCCACAAATAATCTTTGCCCGGATTGAACCTCCTGTTAGCAGAAGATTGCAACAATATATAGTTATCCGGAGTTAGATTCGGTTTTGAAGTCGCGAAGCCTATTTCGGTCTTAAAGAAAAAACTACCCAAAATAGCTTTAGGAAGTTCTATTTCAGCTGTTTTCCAGCGAACTAAGTCCCAATACCGGAATCCTTCCATAGCAAGTTCTACCCTACGTTCACGCCGAAGCTCTTTTTGCATGTTCAAGCCATTAATTTGAACAAAATTATTACTGAGATTTGGCAATCCTGCCCGCTTACGTAAAAGGTTGATGCTCGCATTGAGCTCTGTATCTGAAATAGATCCATTAAGTTCATAAAGAGCCTCAGCATATGTTAAAAGAACTTCAGCATACCGCATAATCGGATAGTCTATAAACGTATTCGGGGTACCCACTGTGTTTGGATCTACAAACTTGCGCGGAGCAAATGCGGTTGTGTGATAAACTAGCGTAGGCCCCAGGAAAGGTACACTATAGAAAAAGGGATCTCCAGCTTTCATTATAGTGGCGTTCAACCGCTCATCCCGGTCAGCAAATATTTTAGAAAAAGTGGTAGGCGCGGTATATCGAGGTGAAATTTCAATTGGAAGTCCGTCTTTCATTAGATAAGCGTCTACCAGCGCCTTGGTCGCATTCGTTGCGCCATTTACAAGTGATAATCCACTATAACTGGAAATATTGTCAGCATTACTTTTACCGTATTGCCGTACAATTATGTTCTCTCTATTCTGACGCCCATCACCTTGATTCTGAAAAAGCCCAAAATAGCTGTTAAACAGCTGATGTTCACCACTCTCCATAACTTTTTTTGAAGTGGTTACTGCTAATAATAGATGTTTATTTGGATCTCCGTACTGGTGAAACTTTGAACGGGTACCCTCAAATAAAGCGACCCTTGCTTTAAACGCTAATGCAGCCGTATTGGTAATACGGCCATATCCTGCCGTCCCTAAGCTAGTAGGTGTAGGAAGGTTTGTAATAGCATAATCTAAATCAGCATAAATCGCCTCGTATACCTCTACCCTAGGTGCACGCGGCGCCGTTAACTCAGGAGAATCTTCTTTTAATAATCCTAAAATAAGAGGAACGTCGCCAAATTTCTGAACAAGCTGAAAATAAGCCCAGGCACGAAAAAAACGAGCTTCACCTACATATTTATTTGCAATCTTCGAAGGCACACCAGCATTTACTGCCAGCGACGTTTTCTCTATAATGTTCGTTGATGCTCGTATTAGTCTATAAGGTGTACTGAAATCAACGGATGTTGCTGGGGCAAGCCGTGAGCCATCACTGATTGCATTTGGCGCTGTGGCAAACCCATCATCCGACCAGTTATCGGACACCACCAACTGGCCTGGCAGAAAAGTATACAGATAATTGGCAGCGGCCTTCAGATCACTCTCACTCTTCCAGAACGATTCGTCACTAAGATTGGTCTCTGGAATCCTGTCAACTTTACAAGCGCTTAACAAGCATAAAGTAATGATAAGATATAATAGATTTTTCATATTCAATTTATTTAAGTGTTAATAGAACTATCTCCGTGGGATATAGTTCCTATTTACTGAATTAATGGTGAATTAAAATGTAATATTTAATCCGACAGAAGCCGTGGCTGAAAATGGATAGTCAAAATCAACATTATTAATATATTCCGGGTTGAAAATCTGATCAAAAATCCCCAGCTTTGTAAATGTTAAAATATCCTGGCCACTAAAATAGACTCTGGCACGTGCTAAATGGACTTTTTTTAACAGATTGGTTGGCAAGGAATATCCCAATTGAATATTTTTCAGACGCATATATTTTCCGTCAAGTATCCATCTATCAGAAAATGCATAATTATGCTGACCTCCAGTGTAAGGGCGGGGAAAAGCGGCATTTCGGTTTTCTTCCGTCCAATAGTCATTATGAATTGCTAATGGATTTTGTGCTGCAGTTGACTGTGGATTTACGGTATTTAATGTTGCATAAAAAGTACGTGATCCTACTCCCTGAAGGAAAAAAGAAAAATCGAAGTTTTTCCAATCAAATCCACCATTGATCCCAAAATTATAACGTGGCTGATCGGTTCCAAGATACACAAGATCGCCATTTTTTTCGAGCAGTCCACTGCCATTATCAATACGATTATCCCCGTTCTTATCAACATATTTAACATCCCCTACACCTGTCCGGGCATTGTAGAAGGGCGCTGCAGCGACTTCAGTCTGTGATTGAAAATACCCATCAGTCTGATATCCCCAGATGGAATTCAAAGGGTAACCTTCTAAAATATTTACTACCGCTGGTGTTACTACTTTTCTTCCGGCATAATTCATTACTTTATTCTGATTGTCAGAAAGGTTGAATCCTAGCGAATAATAAAAGTCTTTCCGTATTTTGTTCCGGAAATTAGCCTGTACCTCCCAGCCCCAGGATTTAAGTTCTCCGTTATTAGTACGAGGAGTAGCAACTCCAAAAGTAACCGGTAATTGTAACGGGGTCAGCATATTTCTATTAAATTTCACGTAATAGTCGGCAACAACGGATAACTTGTTATCAAACATCCCGAAATCAAGACCTCCGTTGGATGTTTCTACCGTTTCCCATGTCAAGCTTGAGGAAGGGACTACGTTTTGATAGAAGTACATGGCACGTTCTTCTGCAGAACCCAATACCAGTTGATTATTTCGCAAAAGAATATTCGCATAATCATAATTACCGATAATATTTCCAAGTGCACTCCCTAGTTGTCCCCATGAAGCCCGGAGTCTTAGTGAAGAGACAAAAGAGCTTTCATGAATCCAGTTTTCTTTATGAATATTCCACGCGGCTGATACTGACGGGAATGTTTTTACCCGTAAACCCGGCGCCAGTCTGGAGCTCTCGTCAGTACGTATAGTTGCTTCAAACAGGTACCTGCTTTGATAATTATACGAAAGCCGGCCGAAATAGGATTGATATGCATAGGTATTAACCGTCTGGCTATTGGTTTTGGTGGCATCGTCACCCATACCAAGTGTTGGCAGATCGTTACTAGCCAGATTCTGTGCCGAAGTGTAAATAGAGGAACTTCTACTGTCTTCAAATTGGTAACCGGCCAGCAAATTGAAGTTATGTTTTGCTCCTAGGTTTAAAGAATAGTCAGCCAAGTACTGCAGGTTATTTGTATTGTACAAGCCACGGGTCACTTGAAACAGATTTGGCGAATTCATATTATTCATCGGGAAAATGCGCCCCCACAACTGAACAGTACGTTTGAAATGATCGCGATCTAATCGGTTGTTCGTTGCGCCATAGATACCGCGTAGCTGCAGTCCTTTTACTAGATCGGCTACTTTAAGCGTAAAAACACCATCAAAGTTATTTTTGTCACGGTTATCATAACCTCCCTCTAAAAGCTCCGCATAAGCCTGGTTTGCAGAAAATGAGGCCTCGCCGCTTAGCCTACCTTCCGGAGTAAATATAGGCCATCTTTGCCGGAGGCGAAGTGTCTCGAAAAGCAACCTGGGAACATTTTCTGACGGCATTTCAGACTTTTCACGTGTATACGAGATCCTCGAATCAATGGATACATGCTTAGTAAGTTTTGCACCCAAATTTATCCGTCCATTGTAGCGGTTATATTTGTCCGGTCCAACCTTAAAAGCTCCATCCTTGGAATAAGCACCTAATGAAACTAGGAAATTTAACTTTTCCGCTCCGCCGCTGACTGCTATGTTATGTGTTTGCATCTCTGTAACGTTACGCAGGGTCTGACTAACCAGATCCTTTTGATTCAAAAAAACATACCTGTTAGAATCAGTCGGATTAACGTAATATTCAACACCTTCATTGATTAGTTTAATTTCGGCATCCGTATATGGTTGCGCCCCTCCTGAATTTTTTGCTGCTAAATTGCTATATTTAACTTCCTCCAGCAAGGTCATTCGCTTGGGAACATTTAACATTTTGTCGGCACCAAAAAGGTTAGAATATTGAATCTTCGTTTTTCCAGGAACTCCCTTTTTCGTTGTGACCAGGATAACCCCTCCAGCAGCCTGAGCTCCATAAATTGCCGCCGCCGCTGCATCCTTTAATATTGACACATTGTCAATATCATTTGGATTCAATGATTCCAAGGCACTAATAGGGGCAGAAACACCATCTACAACTAAAAGAGGGTTAACATTTCCGTTTGCAGAAGTTGCTCCACGGAGCTGTATCTTAACACCTTCATTACCGGGTTGTCCGGAGGTTCGGGTAACTACAAGGCCGGGGGATGTTCCCTGCAGTGCAGTGGCGAGATTACTAACAGGTCTGTTTTCGATACTTTTCGAATCGACTGTTGAAACCGCTCCTGTAAGGTTAATTTTCTCCTGTATTCCATAACCCACCACTACTACTTCATTCAGTCCCTCGGCATTTTCTATCAGTATGATATTTATTGAGTTTCGGTTACCAACGGAAAATTCCTGCGTTTCAAAGCCCAGAAATGAGACTGTAAGAACTGACGCTGATTCAATATTCCCGAGTTTAAACTCGCCATTAATGTCAGTGCTTGTTGCAAGGTTCGTTCCCTTCACCTTTATCGAAGCGCCAGGTAAAGGCAATCCTTTTTCATCGGTCACTTTCCCGCTGATATCTACAGGTACTATGGCTTTATTATTGGTATCTCGTTTAATGACGATGAACTTATCTGAAATAGTATATGTTAAAGGCTGGTTTTCAAAGCAAATTGCCAGGACGGTTTCAATGCTCGCGTTCCTGACATTAATAGTAATAGGATTGGCAGCTTTTAAAACCATATTATTATAAAGAAAATCGTAGCCGCTTTGCGTTCTGATCTCATTAACTATTTCACGCAAAGGTGCATTAACCTTGTCTAGGGTAACTTTTTGTGCAAAGGAACTTGCCTTTACCTGCATAATTACGATAGTTAACAGTATTACAATCAGTTTCATAACCAGCATAAATTGATTAAGAGCATGGCTTCTGCCACTACTCTTTAATTGTAAGTTTAAATTCATAAATTTGATTTGTTGAGTTAGGGCTTAAATTGTTTGATTCAAGTCAATGATTTTTATCCTTATCGGATGGCTTACCTTAACATTCGCCAAGTCCTGATGCCAGTCGGGATTTGGTTTTTTTACTTTTGCGAATCATGTTCATGAATATCGCGGAGTCATTGAGGCACCTTGGTTGATACTTATTTAGTCACGATCACCCTCCTTCCTTCTAAACTAAAGTGAACATCACCTGTGTATTCTAACATCTTTAAGATCCCGGATATATCCCTTGATCTGGAGATCTTTCCTGAGAAGGTAAGGTCAGAGCTAGGTCTATCCCGATATTCAACATCCACATTGTACCATCTTGATATCTTTGCCATGATGCTTTCGAGGTTTTCGTTAAACTTAAAGTAACCGCTCTTCCAGGCCACAACTTCTTCCAGATCCACATCGCTGGTAACTTTAAATTTATTCCCTGATATCTGTGCCTGCTCTCCCGGTTTTAGCATTTTGGATTCCGAATCATTAATAATCTTAATAGACCCTTCTAGGAGCGTAGTCCTGATTATCTTCTCATCAGCATAGGCCATTACATTAAAATGCGTTCCCAACACTTCAACTGTCTGCCCGCGACTTGCAACCCGGAATGGCATATTCTTACTATGTGCAATTTCAAAATATGCTTCCCCAATCATTTGTACCTTTCTTTCGTTTCCAACAAATCGTGTTGGATAGGTAATACTTGACGAAGCGTTAAGGAATATTAGTGAACCGTCAGGCAACCTTACCTGCCACTGCCCACCAGCAGGTGCTTCTATGGTATTGTATTCAAGCGGCAAATTTTCATTTGTAATACTAGTTGCATCATATACCAGCTGTCCATCGGCGGTTTTTATAATTTTTACCCCTGAACGGCTCGCCACCTGACCATTTATCGCATCGGTGAGAATAATTTTTTCTCCGTTGCCTAAGGTCAGAATTGCTTGGTTTTTGCCAGGGTTGATTTTTTCATCCACAACGGCAACTTGGTCATGCGGATCTGATTTTGAAACATAAAAGTAAGTGCTTATTCCTAGCGTGATCAGTAAAATTGCAGCGGCAGGGATTTGCCACCTCCTTTTGGGTGAATAAGAAGATTTCTTCTGCGTATTGATATTACTTAGCAAACGCGCAGCCAGTTCCTCTTCAGACTCGTCGCTTGCCCAGGTACGGGGCTCTGTTGTGTTCCGATCATACCATTCGTCTAGCAATTCCTTTTCCTGGGGCGTAATAGTGCCCTTCATCCACTTATCGCCCAGTTCGTTTAGTTGCGATCGTGTTGGTTGTGTCATAAAGTAAATCGTTTCTTATATAGTGTATAAGAAAGCCGACCTACCCTACATCAAGTAAAAAATAAATATTCTACGATCCCATTATAACCATAATGGCATTCGCGAGAATTACAAGGAATTGGTTGATAGAAACCCGCAGTAGTTTGAGTGCTCTGGAAATATGAGCCTCTACTGTCTTCCTGGAAATATTCAGATCCTGCGCTATCTCTTTGTCGCTCATGTCTTCTTCCCTGCTCATTCGAAATACTAGCTGGCACTTTTCTGGCAAAGCTTTCACTGACTTTTCAATTTCATCTCGCAGCTCATTAAAACCGAGCCATTGCACTGTAGCGTTGTCTTCGACATGCAAATTATACACATCTTCTACGTAATCAGCTATCTCCCGTTTATTGGATGCTATCTTTGCCATTACCTTGTAACGTATGATAGCAGCGATATAAGTATGAAAACTGTATTTTATTTTTATTCTATGCCTGCCTTTCCAGATGTCTGTAAAGGCATCCTGAACAACCTCTTCTGCATCAATATTGGACTGCAACTTTATAACTGCTTTGTATAACATACGCTTCCAATACCGATGGTATAAAATAGTAAATGCCTCTTCATTGTCCTGAGCCAATAGAAGATACAAGTCATTATCTGTTAAAGTGTTACCGGTACCCATGATATTTAAATCTAACTTAAGAAAAAAATAATATCTTCTAATTAAAACAATTGCCGTTTCTTAGGCAATCTAACTATAGACATTTCCAAATACAAAGACATGGTCTGGACTATGCGGCAAATTATTGCAGACATGCTTGATTTTTGGCAGTTTATACTCTACTCCTGCTAAGTGCTATCTAGTACATTATCCATAAAAAAACTATTAGTGAATCACACTACATGGAAGCTATAAAATTTTCATGACTGCTTTAGACCAATGAATCAATAAACTTTACCTATGCAGGCTATCTTTGGCGTTATTTTGATTTAATCGAAAGATTTGCTAAGGCACTGTTTATCTCATAGTTAAAAGAAACCTGTTAATCCAGTATTAGAGGAAGTAACTAGAGTTGTACAGGATCTAAGATTTAAGCATAGATTGTTGTTCTTTAAATTTGTCACTTAAATATGACAAAATATGCTTACTTATTGATAATTAAATAGTTATATATTTAATTTTTTTCGCCTTATAACAAAATATCTGAAGTTAGTACCATATTTAGAACCTAAAATGAAAAAAAACCACACCTGATATCAGAAATGAGCGTTTTTCGTAGCCCGTAGGGGTGCCGATAGCTATCGGTACGAACCCCTGTTTCCAAAAAATCCTATAAACAACAAAAGCGATCGTTTATGATCGCTCTATGTAGCCCGTAGGGGTACCGATAGCTATCGGTACGAACCCCTGTTTCCAGAATGAATTCCTTTAAAACAACAAAAGCGATCGTTTATGATCGCTCTATGTAGCCCGTAGGGGAATCGAACCCCTGTTTCCAGAATGAAAATCTGGCGTCCTCACCCCTAGACGAACGGGCCTCTTAAGCAAAAGCTTAATAGGTAAAAGGTAAAAGCTTGCTTTCTGCTTTTGGCTTTCAGCTTTGAGCTACCTTAGGTAGCGGGAGCCAGACTCGAACTGACGACCTTCGGGTTATGAGCCCGACGAGCTACCAACTGCTCCATCCCGCACTGTATCATATTTTTAACGGGTTATGAGCCCGACGAGCTAAGCCCGATTTAATTGGGAATTTCATCCCGAAATGTGACAATTTAAAGCTTTAAAGAACGCCCTGTGTTGCTTTTAAATTGGACTGCAAAGATATATTTCGTTTCTTTGCGGTGCAAATATATTTTAAAATAAATTTTACATGTCGCATAAAGCCGGATTTGTTAGTCTCGTCGGAAAACCAAACGTTGGAAAATCTACCCTGATGAATGCCCTGGTTGGTGAAAAGCTTTCCATAATCACCCCTAAGGCACAAACTACGCGCCATCGCATTTTAGGCATCGTAAATGAACCCGATTCACAAATTGTTTTTTCTGATACCCCCGGAGTGATCAAGCCAGTCTATGGCATGCAGGAATCAATGATGAGTTTCGTAAATTCCTCTCTTGTCGACGCAGATATCATCCTATTTGTCACAGATATCAATGAAAAGTATGACGAAAACGATGTTCTTGAAAAACTAGCCAAAACCACCTCACCTATTGCAGTGGTAATCAACAAGATCGATAAATCAAACGAAGATCTGGTCAAGGAAAAAATACTCTACTGGGAAGAAAAATTGAAGCCGCAAGCAATTTTTGCAGTTTCAGCATTACACGACCATAATGTACCCGCAGTGATGCAATTCATAATGGATAAGCTGCCGGAGCATCCGCCCTATTACGATAAAGACACCCTTACCGACAGGAATGAACGCTTTTTTGTTTCAGAAATAATCCGTGAAAAAGTATTTAAACTGTACGATAAAGAAATCCCTTACAGCACTGAAGTAATCATTACTGCTTTCAAAGACGAACCAAAGATCATCCGAATAAGCTCTGAAATTATTGTAGAACGTGATTCTCAAAAAAATATCATCATTGGTAAAGCAGGTGAAATGCTTAAAAAAGTAGGAACCTATGCCCGCAAAGACATGGAAGAGTTCCTTCAGAAAAAGGTCTTTTTAGAAATGTTCGTTAAAGTCATCCCAGATTGGAGAAACCGGAAGAACTATTTGAAGAGTTTTGGGTACGAGGATTAGTATTGAGATAGGAGATGGGAGATAGGAGATATGAGATTAGAGATAGGAGATTAGAGTAAGTTTGAAATTACTTTTTTATAGTAGAATCGAAAAGACTGTTAAAGCAATAAGCTAATTTTACAAGTCACACTAACCACTAACCACTAACCACTAACCACTAACCACTAACCACTAACCACTAACCACTAACCACTAACCACTAACCACTAACCACTAACCACTAACCATCTAACCACTAACCACTAACCATCTAACCACTAACCAACTGATAACAGATAACTGATAACAGATAACAGATAACAGATAACTGACAACTGATACAACCAACTAAAATGCCCTTAACAATACCCTG
>JBIIWE010000538.1:0-3270 GCA_044339075.1 Daejeonella sp.
AAGAACATGTTGATTCGCATGTACGAAATGACGTGGTTTTAAGGAATTATAACATCAACAGCCTAAACCACTAACCACTAAACATCCAACCACCTAACCACTAACCACCTAACCACCTAACCACTAACCACCTAATTCATCGTCATTTCGTAGGAGGCACGACGTAGAAATCAACTGCAATAAATTGTAATTTGATCTGAATTACTGCCCTTAATCAACAGATTTCTCCATGCTGTGATTATTAGTGCAAAAAGAACATGTTGATTCGCATGTACGAAATGACGTGGTTTTAAGGAATTAGAATATGAAATTCTCAAATCTTTCATAACATTTTTCATAAAAACTCGTATACTAGTAGAATCTATTTTAAACATTGATTTTCTGTGATCCCCAAAAAAGCACTGGCAATTCTTTTACCCGCAATAAAGCTTATGCTTTGTCTGTTTTTTTTAATACCCACACCTGGGCACTCTCAGGCGGTAAATCAGGTATATATATTCCCCTCGGCAAATATTTACGCTCATCCTAATTCAAACCTTAATATTTTCTCAGACATCTCGCATTCCGGTACATTCGTTTCCTATGAAACCTCTTTGATTAACTTTTATTCAAGTATCTGGCAGAATAACGCTGGTAGCCGTTTGCCGGATGAAAGCGCCCGCGGTATTGATGGAGTAGGAGGGATCTTCCGGTTTTCTGACCTCCTGCAATTGCCGCAGCGGATCAACAGCTTGAACTCCCTGCCATTCAATGGTTTTCCGAATGTCAGGCTCGATAATTCACTTAATGTAACGGCCGATCTTGGAAATCTTCATGTCAATAATAATCTTGATTTTGTTAAAGGAAATTTGATCCTGAATACTGTAGATGTCACTATTGGGCGACCAGGAACAGGTACAATCACAGGTTTTAGTCAAAGAAACTTCATCGTAACAGGCTCAGCTATGACAGGTGGCAGACTGGTCAGAAATACGGCAGGCGTACCCATGACACTTGATTTCCCAATCGGGACCAACCTCGGCAGTTATACTCCACTTACTATCAATTATACGGGACTTCCTCAATCCATAAAATTTAGAGTTGCCGATAATCTGTATAATAAACTGAACTTCCCCGAATACGTAAATAAAACCTGGATCATGAGCACCACCGTGGTTGATCCTTCAGCTAAAGTAGATCTTACACTCCAACATAACTCATCCGAAGAAGGTATTGAATATTTTAGAAACCGCGATCAGGCCTATGTCACCAGGTATGATTTGAATTTAACAGGTCTTTGGGATGTTTTACCCCTGGTTCCAACCATTACCCCGGGATCGATTACCCAACGTACAGCAGTTTTCAACGCCTACATGAATACACGCCTGAATGTGGCCACTATTAAACAAATTGAATATTTCTCAAAATCAGTGATCAAAACGGATATCGACGAAAATACACCGGTAAATATTCCGGATGCTATATCCCCCAATGGGGATGGTTTTAATGATGTGTATGAGGTCGTTAAACGCCTGCCTACTGATGTGGTTCGTTTTGAAGTGTATAGTCGGAATCAGGTACTTGTTTTCCAAGATTTTGATTACAAAAATACCTTCAATGGCACCGGAAATATGGGCGGATTTATAGGCAATAATCTTCCGGATGGAATTTACTATTATTTGGTCAGCGTGAACGGAGCTAAAGGTATTCCGGGATACCTAATCATTAACAGATAACATATGAACAAAAAAGCATACCTGTTGGCACTATTCATGCTCCTGGTCGTACTGACCTCAAGGCTCAGCGCGCAACAGCTGCCTTTGTATTCGCAGTATATGTTTAATACCCTGGAGATCAATCCAGCTTATGCTGGTTTTAAGCAGTCCATGCAATTTACGAGCATTTTTAGGAAACAATTCAACGGAATTAAAACTGCGCCGCAAACAGCTATGATCTCCGCTGATATGCCAATCGGTGAAACACGCTTGGGTATCGGACTTAAAATTGTAGATGACCGGATCTCAGTAATTCAAAATATGGGTGCCCAGATATCCATGTCATATCGTATTGAGGGTGATAATTCAAACATCTCTTTCGGACTTCAGGCAGGAGCTTTAAACAATAAAACAGATTTTAGTCAACTAAACATTACCAATGCAGGTGATCCGGTGTTCGCACAGAACTTAAATGCTATGGCAGCAAATTTTGGTACGGGAATTTACTTCAATACCGATAAATTTTATGCCGGATTTTCATCTCCAAACCTGGTAAGGACACATTTAAGGAAAACTGATGTTGCTTTGTCAGAATACATGGTCAAGCAAGATATGCATCTCTATCTCAATGCCGGTTACCTGATCACAATCAATGATAATTTTGTTTTGAAACCTTCATTCCTCTTAAGAGGTGTAAAAGGTATTCCTTTAAATTACGATATTAATGCAAACCTGTTCTTTAGGGAGATCATGTCTGGCGGAATATCCTACCGTAGCCATAGCGCGCTGGTGGGATTACTTGATTTCAGACTGATACCAACCCTTCGTTTAGGCTATGCGTATGATTATAACCTGGGGAGACTAAACAACTTCTCAAAAGCAACCCATGAAATAATATTGAGGTATCATATTCCATTTGACAGGGATACCTTGATGCCGAGTTATATGTTTTAATTGACAGTTGACAATGAATCAGGATATTGTCCCCCTTTGGAGGGGGCGCTTTAGGCCTGAGCGAATGGAGGGGGAGGATGATCCATTGCCTCCCCCTGCCCCCTCTAGAGGGGGATAGGCAAGGTGCCTAGGGATTGTGCTGAAAGAGAGAATTGTTACCCGATAGCTATCGGATTGTACTTTGGAAGAATGATAGACAATGAATCAGGATATTGTCCCCCTTTGGAGGGGGCGCTTTAGGCCTGAGCGAAAGGAGGGGGAGGATTGATCCATTACCTCCCCCTGCCCCCTCTAGAGGGGGATAAGCAAGGTGCCTAGGGATTGTGCTGAAAGAGAGAATTGCTACCCGATAGCTATCGGATTGTACTTTGGAAGAATAATAGACAATGAATCAGAATTTACAGACAACAGACAACAGATAACAGATAACAGACAACAGATAACAGACAACAGATAACAGACAACAGACAACCCGATAGCTATCGGTTGACAACACTATAACGTACCAGGTAAAACATAACAATATGCGTCCATTAAAATTACTATCCATTGCTTTATTATTTGCAGGAATATTCTTCCTCGACAAAGCAACAGCTCAAATCAAGATCGGAACAAATGGCAC
>JBIIWE010000401.1:0-3262 GCA_044339075.1 Daejeonella sp.
TATCTTACTGCTGATTGGAACCCCATCTACAACTATCAAAGCCTGATTATTGTCTAGATTTAAGGATGATTCACCTCTTAAGGTTATGCGGGAGGAACCCATTGGTCCGGCACCTGTACCCTGAATATTTAATCCGGCAACTTTACCAGATAAAGAATTTACCCAGTTATTTGTTTTTGCATCCACAACAGCTTTAGCGTTGATAGTTTGAGCGGCAAAACCAAGCGATTTCTCTTCTCTCTTTATTCCAAGAGCGGTAACTACAACTTCATTCAAAAATTTATTGTCTTCTGCAAGAATAACATCATAAGTCTTTCTGCTATCAACCTGAATCTCAAGGGTAGTATATCCGATTGATGAAAAAACAAGATAGCCCTGACTGGCAATTGCACCTATTTTAAATTCACCATTTACATCAGTGGTTACTCCATTATTGGTTCCTTTAACACGAACACTTACACCCGGAATTGGTTCATTTTTTGAATCTTTTACTTTTCCTGAGACTGAAATCTGGGCAAAAGTTTCAATAGGAAAAGAAAAGGGACTAATAAGAAGTAGAAGAAAACATTTAATAATAATTTGTAAAAATTGTCGTTTCATCGAAAGGATTTTTGAGTGAGATTTTTTTAATGCTCAAAAGTCCCTTACAGATATTAACAAAGAAGTCAGCTGATATTTTTTTTAGATTATGAAAAAAACAATTTAATAATCCAATTGGAAATAAATTTATAAAAACAAGTCATTATTTTAAACTTTAGTTAACTTTCTATTAATCACAGTTGAGACTAAAGCTGATCAATACGCCTGCAATCACTAAAGTGGTCCGTTAAGAAATTACATTACTGGTATTAGGAAATTGTTACTAGATACCTGCCAAAAAATCACTGTACCAGTGGCCTGATTCTTTGATGATCCTTTTCTGGTTTTCATAATTTACATGAACCAGGCCAAACCGGGGCCTGTAGCCTTCTGCCCACTCAAAGTTGTCAGTAAAACTCCAAACAAAATAACCATGTACATTTACACCTTCTGACTTTGCTTTCAGTATTTCTGCAATATTGGATTGCAGGTAATTTTTTCGTTGATGATCATGTACTTTCCCATCGGATACAGAATCAGGAAATGCGGCTCCATTTTCTGTAACATAGATTTTCTTATAATTGTATTTAGCAAAACGATGAAGCATTTCATGCATAGCCTGAGGATATACTTCCCATTCCATCTCTGTCACTTCTTTTACTCTTTTTTTTGCACTCACCAGTGATGAGTTTATATAAGGGGTGAAGTAGGAATGCTTAACAACTTCCCTGGTATAATTCTGTACCCCTATAAAATCAGGTACTGCCTGTAATGCCTTCTCATCATCCTGGCGCATATATTTTTCGATTCTTTTTAAGAACGGAAGACTTTCGGACGGATAACCAAGTCCGCATAAAGGTTCAACAAACAGTCGGTTAACCAGGGCATCTACTTTATCTGCCGCCTTGATATCCTTTTCCCTGATCGTATGCGGATGTATGGCTGAACATGAAAAAGTAGTTCCAACCTCCAGATCGCTTCTTAATTGTTTTGCAATTTTAATACCTGCTGCCTGTGAAAGTGCTGAGTGATGGATTGCTGGAATAAAATTATCCATGCCCCGTTTCCCTGGTGCATGAATACCTAGAAAATATCCTGCCCCGGTATAGACCATAGGCTCGTTTAATATCATCCAGTGCTTTACTCTGTCGCCAAAATGATTGATACAAAAAGACACATATTCAGAAAAATGATCAACGATCTCTCTGTTTGCCCATCCGTTTTTTTGCTGGAGTGCCTGGGGCAGATCCCAGTGATAGATCGTTACCCATGGGGTAATACCAAATTCAAGACAAAGGTCAATAACACGGTCATAAAATGCGACTCCATTGCTATTTAATTCTCCACTACCTTTTGGGAATATTCGGGCCCAGGAGAGGGAAAACCGGAAGTTATTGATGTGCATTGATTTCATCAATGCAATATCTCCGGTATAATGATTGTAAAAATCACAGCTAACATCGGCAGAATGTCCTTTAAAGATATTCCCCCTTTTTTTCGAAAACTCGTCCCATATGGAAGGGCCTTTGCCATCTAAATTGATCGAACCCTCAGTTTGAAATGCTGAAGCTGCTACACCCCAGACAAATTGCTCACCAAAATCGGACTTATTAATTATCAAAATAATCTAAAAGAAGTTTTCTCTAATATCTTAAAGAAATTAGAATTTCGAAATAATTTAAAATCAGATCGCTTGATTTTTAAAGACTTGTTTACTGATGCATCCTGTGATTCCTTTTCAATGATATCTTTCAGTATTTTTTCAGTCATATCCGGAAAATTTACCGGAATAACTTTCCCATTTGAAACCCAGTCAATAATTTTTTGCAAATGTTTTTTCTTCAGACTTTTAATTACAGGAACCCCCAGGTTTTTTAATGCCTCCGCATTGCATTGCTGCTCATACTGACCAGTCATAGGAATAACCATCAACTTCTTTTTCAGAAATAATGCTTCTGCAGGAGTTTCAAATCCTGCACCGCAAAACACACCGCTTGCCTTTGACATGCTATCTATAAATTCGTCATTATTGATAGGTCGTATCCAGACATTTTTTTCGTGAACTGACTCCTTATTATGTTTCGAAAATACCTGCCATTCAACATTTTCAACCTTCGATAATATTTTCAATAGTCGTTCATCATCATAAGCAGGTAGATAAACGGTATAATGACCAGAATTAATGGGTTCTTTCAGTCGTACTTCAGCACGTATTACAGGAGTAAAGATATTGCTGTCATAAGGTAGAAAATGAAAGCCATATTGACTGGTTGAGGGGGCATAGGATCGAAGAATCACTTTCCCCAGAGGATCAAAATTCTTAGCTTTCGGAGCATTTTTGTTAATAACAGCTGCCTGGTGACTAACTGAAACACAAGGCTTTCCCGAAAAATAACAAGCCCAGGATGAAACGGGTTCAAAATCGCTAATTACCAGATCATATTCACTAACAGGAAGTGCTTTTATATCTTTCATTAACTGCTTTAAACGAGATTTTTTATACGTTTCAGCAATATCTACATTTCCCTTTTTACCGAAAATAAAACTTAAGCCATGAAACCGATAGTTGATTTCAAAAGGAAGCGCTACATCTGCCTGAGTTCCACTGATTAATATATCAACATCATGCTCTTTCTTTAACAATGGAATGATCTCTCTTGCACGGGTAACATGCCCATTGCCT
>JBIIWE010000400.1:0-3262 GCA_044339075.1 Daejeonella sp.
AATCGTATCTAAACTTATTTCGTTGGAGTTTACAGCAACTTTTATGGAATCAAAAGTAAGTTCGGGGAGCCAGATTAAGGCTGTATCTCTTGTGTTTGAAAATTCAATAGTTTTAGTTGCATTTAACCCTATTGGTTCTAAAATAGTAAGTGAAGGATTAAGAATTGGTTTATTGAATATTAAAGTTAGCCGGCCATCGGTTTCAATCTTCCTGTCGGTTACAGAAAATATTTTGGGAACCTCTTTAAAAACCTTTAGCTCTATATTGCTTGTATCTTTATTAAGATTAATTACTTGATTCAAAAACCCGATCTCTTCGGAGTTGCCATTATAGATTCGGTCACCGCTTTGTTCATTCAGTGCATAGATTCGGTATTTATCTTCTCGTAGATTGGATAATTTAAAAGTTCCGGAAGTATCGGTGCTTGTAAAGAAGCTGGCTTTTTTCTTACCAAAAAGTGAATCCTGACTAAGGGGTAAAATGAATACCGTAACGTCTTTTAATTTTTGCTTGGTAAGTGAGTTAATTACTTTACCTGAAATGGAAAGGGAATCTATTTGGTTACCCGTTGAGAAAACGTAGCTATAATTTTTCAGGATGTTACCTTCGTTTACATCTGCTATTGCTTTTCCAAAATTTAGGGTGTAAGTAGTATTTTTTTGTAATCCTTCTTCAAAGCTTATTTGCAGCATTTCTTTTTTTGCCCTATAAACGGGTGGGATGTCCATTGCTGGTGATACACTTATTTCTGTAAATTCGTTGCTTAGTTTTACGAATTCATCAAATTCTATTTCTATTTCAGATCCAGCAAAATTCCTTGTTAAATTTTTTGGTATTTCTTTTACTATTACGGGTTGGATGGTGTCTCTTGGTCCGCCTGTTGGTGATTGCACACTTGCACACGATATCAGGAACAATGAGTAAAAAAATACCAGTCCCGGAACTATTAAAAATATTGTCTTTTTAATTTTTGCCATTTTTAAGCCCTCTGGCGAATTTTATATGGTTTTGGAATAATGATATTGGCACACTTTAGAAAGTGTCTTATAAGTACTATTTTTTTCTTGGTCTTTTTTATTTGTAAGTAGTTGTTAATCAATATGTTATATATTATTTACTCATATGAACCATTAAAACTGAAATATCAGAAGGAGAAACGCCAGATATTCTAGAAGCCTGACCTAAAGTTCTTGGTTTTATTTTCATCAACTTTTCGCGGGCTTCTTTTGAAAGTGATACAAGTTCGCGATAATTAAATTCAGCATTTATTACCCGATCTTCCATCCGTTTCATTTTATCAACTATTTCAAGTTCTTTCTCAAAATAGCTTTCGTATTTAACTTTTATTTCTGCTTGTTCAACTGTTTCCTGATCATAAGCATTTAGCATAGTATTAAAAATAGAATCTGCCTTTCTAAGATCTTCAAAACTGATCTGTGGTCTGGTGATTAATTGGAACATTTTAACATTTTGAGTTATGCCAGGTGTGCCTTGCATTTCTAGAAAACTATTTACAGCGTTTGGTCCGATTGATGTGTTTTTTAAATAGGCTACGATGGTATCGGCATTTTTTATTTTCTGATTCACTTTCTCAAGTCTTTCATCATTGATCAGGCCTAATCTGTGCCCTATAGGACTTAGTCTAATGTCTGCATTATCCTGTCGCAATAGTAGTCTGTGTTCAGCTCTTGATGTGAACATTCTGTATGGCTCTTCAGTTCCTTTAGTAACCAGGTCATCGATTAATACACCAATATAAGATTCTGCTCTCTTTAGGACTAGTTCTTCTTTTCCGTTTATTTTAAGGTGTGCATTTATGCCTGCCATGAATCCCTGGCATGCTGCTTCTTCATATCCTGTAGTTCCGTTGATCTGTCCTGCAAAATATAGGTTCTCGATTTTTTTTGTTTCGAGTGTTAGACTTAATTGTGTTGGAGGGAAGAAATCATATTCAATGGCGTATCCAGGTCGGAACATTTTTGCATTTTCAAACCCTGGTATTTTTGTTAATGCCCTGTATTGAACATCTTCCGGAAGTGAGGTTGAGAATCCGTTGACATAAATTTCTACCGTATTCCATCCTTCGGGTTCTACGAAGATCTGGTGTCTGTCTCTTTCTGCAAATCGGTTTATTTTATCTTCAATTGATGGACAATATCGTGGTCCCAGTCCCTTGATCCTTCCTGTGAACATGGGTGATTTTTCAAAACCTTCCTTTAACGTTTCGTGTACTTCTGAATTGGTATAGGTTATCCAGCAACATCTTTGTTCTGTTGGTAGTTCTACATTGGTGTATGAAAATCTACCCCTCTTCTCGTCGCCCCATTGTTCTTCCATTTTGGAATAATCGAGAGAGCGACCATCTACTCTAGGTGGAGTACCTGTTTTCATTCTTCCTGCCTCAAAGCCTAATTCAACCAATTGTTCTGTTATTCCCGTAGCTGATTTTTCTCCGGTTCTGCCGCCTCCAAACTTTTTCTCTCCTATATGTATAATTCCGTTAAGGAATGTTCCATTGGTTAATACTACTGCTTTTGAACTGATTTTTATTCCGAGTGAAGTTCTTACACCGCATACCTTATCATCTTCAATTAACAAGGATGTAGCAGTATCTTGCCAGAAATCCACATTGGGCGTTTGTTCTAGTGCTAGCCTCCATTCTTCCGCAAATCTTTTTCTATCGCTTTGCGCTCTGGGACTCCACATGGCTGGTCCTTTTGAGCTGTTTAGCATTCTGAATTGAAGGGTTGTTTTGTCTGTTATTATACCCGAGTAACCACCTAGTGCATCTATTTCGCGCACAATTTGCCCTTTTGCTACCCCACCCATGGCAGGATTACAACTCATTTGTGCTATCGTTTCCATATTCATGGTGATTAGCAAAACTTTTGATCCAAGGTTTGCTGCTACTGCTGCGGCCTCACAGCCCGCATGCCCTGCACCAACTACTATTACATCGTATTTGTCAAACATTTTTATGGATGTTCCACGTGGAACAATAATTTATTTTAAAATTAATCAATACTATTTAATAATTGTTTCACGTGGAACACGCTTAACAAAAGAGCTTAATGCTGCCAATACCCAAACACCTTCTAGTATCACGAAAGGGTAGAATGCGATCAGGTAGGATGAATAACCGCAAAGTCCTGCACCCACAATATTGAGTCCACTATACCATTTATTTTCCGTACTCATTATCCTTTTTAGGTTAAGAAAAAAAGCGATTAATAATAGTGAAACGCCAATGGATGCTAGTAT
>JBIIWE010000402.1:0-3260 GCA_044339075.1 Daejeonella sp.
ATCATTTGGCCAAATAACTACCAAAGAATCAAGCAGCTTAGTACTACCCAAACCAAAATTCAATATAGGATCAACTGAAGATTGAAATCCGCGAACAGGAATCTGTTCTTGAAAGTATTTCTTGCCTTTACTATAGGCTAAAACCTTTGCCCCAATACCCAAGGAATTATTTTTGTCGCCTTTTAATTTAACTTTCAAAAAGGCATTTTTGTTAAAAATCTCAGTATTATTTCTGTATATGCCTGCAAAATCATTGGTATTATTGACAATTAAGTCCATATCACCATCATTATCAAGATCTGCATAAGCAGCTCCAGCAGAAATACCCGACTGACCAAGTCCCCATTCTTTATTTTTATTTTCAAATTGATCATTCCCCATATTATGAAAAGCATAATTAGGCATACGAATAGTGGGCATTTTCTCGATATAATCCTTTACTGTTGTTTCTTTTCCATCTTGCCTTGATTTAATGGTTTGATCCATTGTGAATTTTAAAAAATCCATATCAGTATAATCCTTTACATAACCATTGGTTACAAAAAGGTCTTTATTACCATCATTATCCAAATCTGAGAAAAGAGCAGACCAGCTCCAATCCGTATTTGAAATTCCAGCTAATTGCCCGATCTCGGAAAACGTTCCATCGCCATTATTTTTCTGCAGCATGTTCCTGCTAAATTGATAATAAAAGCCCCTTTCAAACAGAAATTGCATTTTATCAAAATTTTCTGATCCGGAATGCATCTTTTGAGTTTTGTTATCTTCCGGAAGCATATCGAGTGTTACCAGATCAGGCAATCCATCATTATTAAAATCAGCAACATCAGAACCCATTGAATACATGGATATCTGGTCTATACTCTCTGTAAGCTTATCAGTAAATGTTCCATTCCCGTTATTCATAAACAGATAATCAGGTTCATTAAAATCATTAGAAACATAAATATCTGGCCAGCTATCACCATTTATATCTGACACAGCAACACCTAATCCAAATGTCAGTACATTAGAAGTGATACCCGCTTCAGCACTGATATCTTTATAATGACCATTATCATTCCGATACAGCTTATTTGCAAAATTCGGATTCTGCTCTTTTCTCAACTGAACATTTTCCTGAACTCCAGTACTGTATTTCTGTAAAGAGTGATTGATGAGGAACATATCCAGATCCCCATCTTTATCATAATCAAAAAAGGACGCCTGTGTAGAATAACCCTGATCTGCAAGGCCATATTCTTCGGCCTTTTCTGTAAATGTGAGATCACCATTATTTATAAACAATAAGTTTTTTCTTCGGGCCGGATCAATATCTGCTGAGCGACAAACATAGATATCTAGGTTTCCATCACCATTTATATCAACCATGGTGGCACCCGTACACCAACCTTGTAATAGAGCCACACCGCTTTTATCCGTTATATTTTCAAATTTAAAATCCCCTTTGTTTAGAAAAAGTCGGTTTTTTACCATATTCCCGGTAAAAAAGAGATCTTGAAGTCCATCATTATTGATATCGCCAACAGAAACACCTGCACCATTATAGAAATAGGAATAGTTCATAACGTTTAGCTCATCCCCTTCCTTGAGCATATTTCTGAAATCAATATTAGTTTCCCCTTTTTCTAACAGCGTAAAAAGTTTGTTATCACTACTCCCACAAGCGCTAATTATTAAAGTTAAAATGAATATAAAAAATAAGTTTTTAAGCATGTGATTATATATATAAGCCTTTAAATCAATACAATTTGGGTGTCATAAGTATCTGAATAGTTCAAAACAAAATTGGATTTTTTTAATAAAATAAGGGTTTATTAAACAGGTCTGATCTATTAGATATTTTGTTCTAATTCTTTGAAGAAAAAATATTAATTCAATCATTAAATATAAAGATTTAGATCAAAATTAGACCCATCTATTTAAGATTAAACAGTCTTATAAGTACTATTTTCAAATAATTCGATATTTTTTTGATCAATAAATTTAAGCTAAGCCAGATATGAATGTGAATTACCTGCTATATGAGTTGAACTTATAATTTAATACACGAAAAAAGCCTTCCAGAATTAGATCGGGAAGGCTCATTAAAGATATGGTTAGCTGATTATTTATTCCACCAAAGTCTGGTAGCTTCATTATCAGCACCACCTAGTTTTGCAACACCAGTTGCAACACCTGCAGCATTTGTTTGAGCTTCACCAATTGTGTATGGTACACGACGAACAACCTGATCTTTAGTTACAAATAAACTCTCAGAGTTCATTCTTGGATAAAGTTTAGGGAATCCAGTACGACGATATTCAGTCCATGCTTCAACACCATTTGGCCATAATGCAACCCACTTCTGAGTGATTACCTGCTCTAATTGCTTAGTAGCATCTGCTGACCATGCAACCGCAATATCAGATATTGCAGGTGAAACTACAGCACCTGTTACAGCTACCGGAGTTTTTGCACTTGCAGTATAAGCAGCAATTGCAGCAGCATCAGAGATACCCCACTGCTTCATTGATGTTTCGATACCTTTCTCATAATAAGTTTTTGCAGTACCACCACCCATGTTCCATCCTTTTAATACGCCTTCTGCTCTTAAGAACCAAGCTTCAGCTGACATAATTACTTCAAATGGATTAGTGTTTTGATTTGCCGGAGTAAACCGATCATTCACATTAGAAAGTTTGGTGTTCTCATTTGCTGGTAAACCTAATTCAACCTGAGTGTATCCGTTACGGACACCCTTGTAGGTTGCAGTTGTACCTGAAATTGGAGCATACATCTTAGTAATACGAGGATCCTCGTAACCAGTTAATACTGACTCCATTGCAGCACTCATACGAAACTCGTTCCAAGCTGTTGCCTGGTTCATGCTATTGATGTTGTTTGCTGTAGTTTTGATGTAAGCATCGTGAACATTTGTTTCCATTACTCCACCTGCTACTGCAGCTTCTGCATTTGATTTAGCCAATGCTGGTTCAACTCCAGAGATACGAATAGCTATACGTAGACGTAAAGTATTTGCAAATCTGATCCACTGATCTACATCACCATTGTAGATAAGATCATTGTTACCAAGAACATTTTTTCCTTTAAAAGCTTGAAGATCAGCAGTTGACTTAGCTAATGTAGTCAAGAAGTCTTTGTAAATAACATCCTGTGCATCATAATCAACTGACTTTTTACCATTACCAACACCAGAATAAGGAATTGGTCCCCAGTAATCAGTCATTGGCTGATACATACGAACTTTCCAAATATTT
>JBIIWE010000403.1:0-3247 GCA_044339075.1 Daejeonella sp.
CTCCTGTACACTGATCCCATTATTTCTGCCTACTGCAGCTCCGGTTTGGCCGGTCCTCTTGTACTTCGTAGAAAACACCGCGTCAATTTTCACATTCTTAAGTTTTTCTGCAAGATCAGCAGCTCTTAATTTCCCTTCTGCACTCAATTCAGGATCCTGATTTTTAGGATCACTTAGGTCCTTTTCTGCATGCCGTACAATATAAATTGTTGTACTTCCGGGAAGTGCAATGCCACATCTGATTGAACATATCAATAGAACAAAACAAATAAGGATTTTTTTCATTTTAATAAATAAAACCTTTGAACCGATTTAGGATAGTTTTTAAATGTATCAAAAGGATTTAGTTTATTTCTAAATCGAATGATTTTAAAATTATTGCCTAGATCTTTTCTTTGATTTTAAATCTTTATTGTTTCAGGACCCGATATTTTACCAACATGACAAATACATAAACCTCCAGAAATGACAAATTCAGCTGAAGCTTTAGAATTGTTCTTAGGATTGATTGCCGTTACTAACACAATATCGCCTTTTTCAGAAAGTTCTGATAGGTCAGAGTCGCTTGCCACTACATAAATTCCCTGTCCTTGCATAATATTGGTTTGGCTCATTGAACGGCCAGTGCGCTTGTTTACTGCACTATAGCCATTTACAACCAGATGATTTCCGGAATCATCAAGAAATTTAACGGTTATTGTTCTGAATTCCATGGTGCAGGCTATATTTTCACATACTGAAGTATCCGAACATGAACCCAGAAACACACCTAGGATTAAAAATAAATTTTGCAGACTTTTCATCGCTTAATAGTTTTGATTGATAAAGCAATTGATTACTATAAAAATAGAAAAGAATTTACT
Source organism: Daejeonella sp. (assembly GCA_044339075.1). GTDB lineage: Bacteria > Bacteroidota > Bacteroidia > Sphingobacteriales > Sphingobacteriaceae > Daejeonella. The sequence continues at coordinate 864 of JBIIWE010000403.1, forward strand.
AAAGTAGATGATTACCGTGAACTTAGGATTAAATAAAATGGCTATAGAAACCCGAAAAATATTCTGAATTACCAGATTCCAACCCATCCTAATTCAATTGATTTCGGAAGAGATACATCCCGTTTGAATAAAAATTCTGAATGTTGATTTTATTTAAGCATCTAAATAGCCTTAAATTGAGAGCTTGAGCCAAATTTCATGGTTCTGTAATTTTATTACTATAAACCAATAAATAATATACATAAGTCGGTTCAAATTATAAATTTGTAGATTACAATTAACCAAACCACTATATAAATTAACCATGGCAACAAAATTACGCAACATACGGGCTACTGCATTGGCAGCACTTTTTATTGCAATTGGCTTGAATGACATACAAGCTCAAGACCGAAGAAAAAGTGATACTCCAGCACAGGAACCCACTAAACCAGCTGCACCGGCTACTCCAGCTACTCCACCTAAACCAGCTATTAAGCCCTATAAGGAGGTAATTACAGATAAGGCAAAAACAGATGTGGGACTTTTCAAAGTGCATCGTCTGGATGGCAAATATTTCTACGAAATTCCTGATTCATTGTTTAATCGCGAAATGCTCGTGGTAACCCGCTATGCAAAAACACCTACCGTTGACGGAACATATGGAGGTGAAGAATTAAATGAACAGATCTGGAAATGGCAAAAACGCGATAAGCAGGTATTTATCCGTATCCCTTCTTACCGCAACATTGCCGGAGAAAAAACAGACATGTTTCAATCCGTGAAAAACTCGAATTTGGAAGCAGTATTATCGGCTTTTGATATCAAAGCGATCAATAAAGATTCCAGTACAGTAGTAATCGATGTAACAGAATTATTTTCAAAAGATGTTCAGTCGCTTGGATTACCTCAATCTGCACGAACTCAGTACAAAATTTCTACGATGGATGAAGCTCGTACCTATATTGATACGATTAAATCTTTTCCTACAAACATTGAAGTACGATCTTTAAAAACATACCGTGCTTCCGACGCTCCGGGCGACAAATCGATTGGTTCAATGACTGTTGAAATTCATAATTCGATGTTATTGTTGCCCAAAAATCCATACAAGGCGCGTTTTTCGGATGATAGGGTTGGATTTTTCGGTCAAAGTCAAACCGACTATGGTCTTGATGCTCAAAAAGCACAGGTTACAAGATATATTCACCGCTGGAAACTAGAACCAAAAGATCCTGAAGCTTATAAGCGTGGTGAATTGGTTGAACCTAAAAAACAAATTATTTACTATATAGATCCTGCAACACCAGTAAAATGGAGACCATACCTGATTGCTGGGGTAAAGGATTGGAATGCAGCATTTGAAGCAGCAGGATTTAAAAATGCAATCACTGCATTGGAGGCCCCAACTAATGACCCTAATTGGTCACCTGAAGATGCCCGTTATTCTGTAATTCGTTATTTTGCATCAAACATAGCCAATGCATACGGTCCACATATTTCTGATCCGCGTTCTGGTGAAATTATGGAATCTGATATTGGTTGGTACCATAATGTAATGAACCTTGTTCGTAACTGGTTCTTTGTTCAAACTGCTGCAATAAACCCGGATGCTCGTACTCCAAAATTTAAAGATGAAGTAATGGGTCAATTGATTCGTTTTGTTTCATCTCATGAAGTTGGACATACTTTAGGACTTCCACATAACTTTGGATCAAGCGTTGCATACCCTGTAGATTCCCTGCGTTCACCTTCATTCACAAAAAGAATGGGTGGTACTGCACCTTCAATCATGGACTATGCCCGGTTCAATTATATCGCACAACCGGGTGATGAAGGAGTTGTTTTATATCCTGGTATTGGTGATTATGATAAATGGGCTATCAAATGGGGATATACCTGGTTTGATAATCAAACCCCGGAAGAAGAAGCAAAAACTTTAAATAAATGGACCATAGAAAGAGCCGGAAACCCTGCTTATTTCTATGGACAGCAAACTGGTAACCCAATTGATCCTCGTGCTCAATCTGAAGATCTTGGCGATGATGCTGTAAAGGCATCTCAATATGGAATTGCTAACTTAAAGCGTATCCTTCCCAATATCGAAAAATGGACCTATGAAGAGGGTAAACCTTACGATAACCTAAAAGAACTTTATGGTGAGGTTCTAGGGCAATGGAATCGTTATATGGGTCATGTACGTTCTAATATTGGTGGAATCTATGAGGACGATAAAACATATGAGCAAAAAGGTCCGGTTTATACTCATGTTGCCAAGGCAAAACAAAAAACTGCGCTTAAATTCATTAATGATCAGGCTTTCCTGACACCAACATGGATGCTTGATCAACAAGTATTAAATAAGTTTGATAATGCGGGAATTGTTGATCGCCTAAGAAGAACAC